>JAJFLK010000462.1 GCA_021772735.1 Candidatus Sumerlaeota bacterium
CAGGCGATGTCCTCGGTCGTGGTTTCATCGCGATTCGTATCGAGGATCGTAAAGAGTTGTTCGCGTTCGGCTTTGGTGCAAAGCGCCTGAGTCGTCGCGACAAGGTATGAGCGTTTGCCCTCGCGCAGGTCGCTGCCGGGCGATTCGCGTCCTTTGCCCTCGGTCAGGTCGATGACGTCGTCGACGATCTGAAACAGCGGGCCAAGCAGGTGGGCGAGGTCTCCCAGCTTTGCAATCACATCATCCGGCGCCGATGCGATGATCGCGCCACCCTGAATCGGCGTCGCCAGGTAGTAACCGGTCTTCTCGCGGACCAGCTCGAAGTAATCTTCCTCGAAAAAATCTCGCCGTTCGCGGGCGTTCATATCCATCGCCTGGCCGATGTGTGTCCGGTCCAGAGTATGCCCCAGCAGCGAAAGCAGACGGAAGCGCGTATCGCGATCCGGCTCGGGTGCGGACCAATCGGTGATCACCCGCATGGATTGGACCAGAAGGTAATCCCCGACGTTGATCGCGTGCGGCAGGCCGTATTCGACCCAGACGCTTGGGCGCCCCCGCCGCATGATGTCCCCGTCTTCGATGTCGTCGTGAACGAGGCAGAAGTTGTGCATGAATTCGATCGAGAGTGCGAACGGATAAGCCGCCTCGACGCGCGTGCCAAGGGCCTCGGCTGTCACCAGGCACAGCAGCGGGCGGACTCGCTTGCCGCGCAGCGCGGGCTCTTCGATATCCGTGCCGAGCGCATAGGCCAGCGCGTCGTGCAGGTTGGGCACGGAGGGCCCGCAGACTTTTTCGACGTGCCGCCGGAGCACCCGCTCGAAGGATTCGGTGAGTTTGTCTGCCCGGCTGACCATCGTCTCAATGGGGTTCATCAGACTGTCCAGAATATGAAAATACACGCCGCCAAGGCGAGGCGATACCAGCCGAAGATCGCCAGGCCGTGCCGCTCCAAGTAACGCAAAAAATACTTCACCGCAACGGCCGCGACGATGCAAGCAGTTATGAGCCCGGCCGCCAGCGCGCCGAAACTAACGGCATCGGCGAGGTGATCGCCTTCGCGCATGAGATCGTAAATTGTCGCTCCGCCCAGTGTCGGCAGCGCAAGCAAGAATGAAAACTCGGCCGCCTGGCGCACCGTCAGGCCGACCATCATCGCGCCGACGATTGTCGCCATCGAGCGCGATACCCCCGGCCAGAGCGCCGCGCATTGGGCCAGGCCGATGATCAATGCCATGCGCCATGTGAACGAAGCGATGTCGAGCGAGGTGCCCGAATCCGCGTCGGCTGGTTCACTTTGCGGGTCGGCCGCGGCCTTGATGTGCCCGGTGAAAAGCATGAGGACGCCGCCGGCGGCCAGTGCAACCGCGACAGGCACGGGCGCGAACAGGCGCGCCTTGATCGCATCGGCCAGGGCCAACCCCATCACGACCGCCGGAACTAATGCGATCAATAGCAGCCCGGCCAGCCGCATGCCCTCTGGGCTCCTGCCCGCCAGGCCTCGCAACATCATCGCGATGGTGACGCGGAAGTGGTAGGCGAGGGCGACAAGCGCGCCGGCCTGAATGACAATAAAGAATGCGTCGACGCCGGGATTGCCGAGATCTAATCCAAGCGCCTCACCGGCGAGAATCAAATGACCAGTCGAAGACACCGGAATGAACTCGGTCAGGCCTTCGAGGACGCCGAGGATAATGGAATCGAGTGTGCTGATCGAAGAAGACAAAAGGTGTTTTACGGCGGCTTTTGGGCCGCTCAGAAGCTGGTGGAATTTCGCATTGGCCGACAGATGGTCTCCGGCTTCGAGCGAGTATGAGAGTCTATCGGCATCCAACGCGCCGGGCGTGAAAGATTCGGTGCTGCGGCCCAGCGGAACGAGTTGGCTTCACTAGACGATCTTATCACTCCTCTGAAATCCGCCGCCGTTCACATAGACGATCTGCCCGCTGACGTATCCGCCTTCGGCCGAGCAAAGGAACGCCGCGAGATTGCCGATATCCTCGGGCTGGCCGACCCGGCCGAACGGATACGTCGAGTAGAGATCCTTGATGTCTACGCCCTCGCGCGCCTGGACAAGGCGCTTTCCCATTTCGGTTTCGACGAGGCCCGGCGCGATGCAGTTCACTCGGATGCCGTGCGGGCCTTCTTCCTTGCACAAGGTCTTGCAGAGCGATTCGATCGCGCTCTTAGCCATGTTATATGGGCCACCGCGCGCGCCGTGGCCGAGCGTCGCGACCGAAGACATCAGAACGATCCGCCCGTCTTCGGATTTGCGCAACGCGGGAATCGCCTCGCGGCAGCACCAGAAACTGCCCATCACATGCGTGTCGAGCACTCGCCGCATCTCTTTGGTCGTTGTCTGGCCGATCGTGTTTCCGCGCGAGGCAATCCCGGCATTGCAGATGAGGATATCAATCCGCCCCGCCGCGTCGAGCACCTCGCCGGTCATGCGGGCGACGTCCTCTTCAATCGAGACGTCGCATTGGACGGCCCACGCGCGGCGGCCGAGTTTTTCAATTTCGGCCCGGGTTTCGTTCGCCGCCGCTTCGTTTTTGCGGTACGTCATCGCGACATCCGCGCCCAGCTCCGCCAACGCCAGAGAGCAGCCACGCCCGATGCCGCGTCCGCCGCCTGTCACCAGTGCAATTTTGTGGTCAAGCCTCACAGGCATGATCCCCCATATCGATTGAGAACAGTCGTCATCACATCGCGCGGCCTACATGTATGG
The DNA here is from genome assembly GCA_021772735.1 of Candidatus Sumerlaeota bacterium. Lineage (GTDB taxonomy): Bacteria > Sumerlaeota > Sumerlaeia > MVZB01 > JAJFLK01 > JAJFLK01. The sequence continues at coordinate 2,726 of JAJFLK010000462.1, forward strand.
CATCGGCGGTGTCAATCCGAGCAGGCGCGAGTGAACCGTCAGCACCCCTCGGTGATGTGCCGTATGATCTTCGATCCCGCCGACGATCGCGACTCGCGGCACGCCGCCCATGATCGGCCCTTCAGGCAGAGGCGACGTCAGTTCCTCGTCCGATTTTGATTCGATCACCTTAATGAGTTTGTCGAACGAGCCGGCGAGCGATTGCCTGGCCTCGTCGATTGAAGTGGTTTTTTTTACGTCGGCGATGTGCTGCTCGAAATCCATCGTGAACCCCTCGCCAAAGGCGCCCTCACGGAACCAGTCGACCGTCTGCGCAACGTGTTTGATCTGCTGGGCCGTGGTCATGGCGTCCTCGGTGGGTCTGAACCCCTCGTGCTCGGCCGTGAGGCATCCCGTCGAGCGATCGAAGAATTCGAGGCTCGCGCGAAGCTGCCGGATAAGTTGTTTGGAAATCATAGTGAAAAGTCCTCCCCGTCATGAGTGATCAAGTGTGTCTGCGTATGTCGCAGATCGAACGTAGTGCCCGGCCCGAAAATTCGCAACTCATCATGCGTCCATGGCGGCCTTGATGCGTTCAATTTGGTTAAGGTGATACAGATCGTGCGCCGCGTAGAGGCGAACCATGAATCTGAGCGTTTCCTTGCCGCGTTCTTCGTGCATCGCGAAACGCTCGTAATGTTCGGGCCGAAGTCCTTTCAGGAAGCGCAGGTTTACTTGCCGCACGCGCGCAAAGTCTTCAATCGCGTCGTCGAGCCCTCGGTCGCCGTCATTCAGCTCGGCAACCCAGGCATCCTGACGGATTGCCGGAATGGCATCCCCCGATTGTGCTACGACCATCCTGTAGCGAAAGCCAAGCACGATCTCAACGTCCGCCAGGTGCCACGCGACATCGAGGACGGACCATTTGGCCGGCTTCTCCGGCGTGCGCAATTGCCCATCATTGAGCCCCGCAGTGGCGGCGCGTAGTTTGCCCTCGGTTTCGGCGAAGACCGTCAGCGGATCGCGATCACCAACAAGCGCGAGTTCTTTGTCGAGCGCCGCGATGTATGCTTTCCTGTCGCTGTCCGCAGTGGCCGATTGCTTTTCTTTCGTCATATCCCTACCTCGTCGCAGATTGCCCCAGCCGCTGAAATCCGGTGAAAAGTCCACGCCGGCTGACGATGCCGAAGAGCGTCTTGCCCTCGCTGACGGCGAGCAGTTCGACGCCGCTGTCTTCCATTTTCTGCATCGCGTCCCAGAGCGTCGTCCGCGGTGCGATGTGAACGAGCGAATCGATGGGTCGGGCGATGGCCTGCAGCGGCGTGACCTCGCGCGCGACCAACTCGACGGCCTTGATGTCGCCTACGGTGATAAAACCGGAGAGGATATCGTGTGTCTGGACAACGTATGTCGAATCGCCCGGAACGGTCGGGTGAGTGCGGGCAAATCCCGCCACGCTCATCGCGCCGCTGAGGCGTTCGTATTCGCTGTCGAGCACCGCCCCGACCGGGATCGTTCTCATTCCATCGCGCAGGTCGACGTATGACATGCTCGAGCGCGCGGCGCGATACAGAAACCATGCGATCAACGCGAGCCACACGCCGTTGATCCAGGCCTCGGGCGTCGTCACGACGATCACGGCTCCCAGTGAGGCCAATAACGCCGCGAAGCCGATGCCGCCGATTGTCGCCATTCGCGTCGCCAGCCGGTAATTGCCGGTCACGCCGCAGACGAACGAGCGGAAGATGCGGCCGCCATCGAGCGGGAATCCGGGGATGCAGTTGAAGATGATCAGAACAAGATTCATAAGGCTGACGCGAAGGCACAGCGGCGCCAGAACCGAGGTGAGCGCGAGTTGCTCGGGCAGGATTTCAGAGAGCAGAAGGAAAATTCCAAACAACGCGAAGCTGACGGCGGGGCCCGCGACGGCGATCAGGAACTCATCACGAGGCCGGTCGGGCTCGCGCGAGAGGCGCGCCATCCCACCGAAAATGAAAAGTGTGATGGATTTTACCGGAAGGCCAAGCGCGTTTGAAGTCACGCTGTGGCCGAGCTCGTGAAGCAGCAGGGACGCGAAGAACAGAAAACTCGTCAGCAGCGCAGCGGCCCAGCGCATTTCTGCCGCCCATTGTTGCGCGGCAGGTAAGGCCTCCTGCTCGATGCCAAAGGACTCGGCGAGCGAATAAGTCACGAGCGCGAAGATGATAATCCAGCTCTTATCGATGCCGATATCGACGCCGAACATCCGGCCGACGAAAAAAGCCCGCGCGCCGAAGGGCCCAAGCAGGACGGGGCGACGCCGCCGATCGCCATCGCCGCCGTTTTCTCCGTTCGTGTTCCCGGTATCGCCGGGATTTGGGGGCCTTTGTGGAGTATCGATTTGCGGGGGTGTTCCTTCCCTGGGTGTCTGGACCGGCCACCTTGGGTCGCTCATGCCCCCCCAAAGTCCATTAGCCCAGTTTACCTCATTCGATCCGACCTCGCGAATCGAATCGCGGTTTGTTGCTGCTTTGCACGGCGCCGATTTCTATCATGCGTTCGCGAAGGGGAGGCGTGACAAGCGAAAATGAGAAAGCGGCATCCAGAGCAGTGGCAGGGATTATGGCGCTGGGCCGGGCCTTACGCCGAGGCTGACGTGCGGATTGATGTCCTGGGACCTCTCGTATTGTTGGCCATGTTGATCTTGGCGGCGGAATTCCCTAGCGCCGTCTCCGCGCAGCCACCACGGCATGAACTTCGTCTGGCGACCGGCAGCGAGGGAGGAACGTATCATCGAATCGGCCGCGAGATTGCCGACTATCTCAGTTCGGCCGGCAGGGCGTGGACCGTCACTCCGCTCGTGACGCGCGGTACGGGTGACAACCTCGCGCGCCTTTCATCTACGGGGCAACAGCTTCCCGACGGGCGGCTATCGGCGGATCTGGCGCTCGTGACGGAGGACGCTCTCAATGAATTTCTGGCCGTCGAAAATGGCGTGGAGCTCAGCATCATCGGCGCGATGTATGTCGGCGTGGCGCAGTTCATCATCCGTCGCGAACTCGTCCGCACCGGCACGCTGTCCGATCTGAACGGCGTGCGCTTGTATCCGGGCGCCGCGGGGA
>JAJFLK010000463.1 GCA_021772735.1 Candidatus Sumerlaeota bacterium
CCGATCACACCTCCCATCCCCGGCGTGGACGCAGGCAACGTCTTCGCCCTGCGCAACCTGGAAGACATGGATCGGATCGCGGCGTGCATCGCCGAGCGGCCGGTGCGGCGCGCGGTCGTCGTCGGCGCGGGCTTCATCGGCCTTGAAATGGTCGAGCAGCTGGACGCCCGAAATATCGAAGTCGCGCTCGTTGAGCTTGCACCGCAAGTGCTCGGACCTCTCGATGCGGAAATGGCGCACCTTATCCAGGCCGAACTCGAAGCCCGTGGCATCGAAATCCACCTGGCCGCGGCGCTTGAGGCCGTCGATGTCGAAAGCGCGAACGAATCCACGCCCGAGCGTGCGACGGCGGTCCGCCTGAGCGATGGGCAAGTTATCGAAACTGATATGGTCGTGCTCGGGATCGGCGTGCGCCCGAACACGGGTCTTGCCATAGCCGCAGGCCTGGAGATCGGCGAGGGCGGCGGCATCGCCGTAAATGAATTCATGCAGACGAGCGATCCCGCGATTTATGCCGCCGGCGACGCCGTCGAGTATATGCACGGCGTTCTGGGCAAGCCGATGCGCGTCGCGCTGGGCGGTCCGGCCAACCGCGCCGGGAGGATCGCCGGTCAACACGCGGCGGCCGATTCGGCGCCCGCCATGCGGCCGGTCCTGGGAACTTCGATCGTCCGGGTCTTCGGCAAGACCGCAGCCATGACGGGACTAAGCACGCGACTGGCGCGCAAGCTCGGCATACCGTGTCGCGCGGTCATCATCACCGCCGGCGATCACGCGGGGTATTACCCCGGCGCCGAGGCGATGCAACTTAAACTGATTTACGATCCGGACGGGGGAAAGATCCTGGGCGCGCAGGCGGTCGGCGGAGCGGGCGTGGATAAACGAATCGACGTGATCGCCACGGCGATCTCTTTCGGCGGAACGGTGCGCGATCTGGCGGGCGTCGATCTATCTTATGCCCCGCCTTTTTCGAGCGCGAAGGACCCGGTTCACATGGCGGCGTTCGCGGCGAGCAACGACCTGGACGGCCTCTCTCCAATGATGGACATCGATGCCAATCTCGAAGGCGCGCAAATCGTTGATGTGAGGACAGAGGACGAAGTCGCTCGATTCGCCCTGCCGGGCGCGATCCATATCGTCGTCGAAGAATTGCGCGAGCGGCTCGGCGAGCTCGATCCCGATCGCCCGACGGTCACGGTCTGCCACTCGGGCCTGCGCGCGCACGTCGCCGCGCGGATTCTTATGCAGCACGGCTTCGGCAATGTGCGCAACCTGACCGGCGGCATGCTCATGCGGCAGCACGCCCGGCCTGATGAGATCGTCTGGGGCGAGTGAGTTCCGAATTTGATTCGGGAAAGATCCGAAGGCGTCTCGATTTCGCGCGGGCCTACAACGGGCTCTTGGCTGCGATGCCGGTGCGGCGCGGATAAGGCGAAGGCGTCCATTCGGTTTTTTTCATGACGATGAGGTGGCAGGGGCGACCGTCCGGGCGCGTGTAGGCCATCACGAGCGGATCGCCCGGCGAGCCGAGAAGCCGGCGGCCGCGCCTCGAAGCGCGCAGTTCTTCGGCGATGTCCTCGCCCTTGATCGCGAAGACGTATCCGCCAACTTTGACGAACGGCAGCGTCCATTCGACAAGCGTGGGCAGCGGCGCCAGGGCGCGGGTCGAGACCCAATCGTATTGCTCGCGGTGCTCATCGCGGTGCGCGATTTTCTCGGCCCGCTCGGCCAGAACTTTCGTGCGCGCGAGGCCCAGAGTCCTGATGGCATCGGTCAGGAAATCAACCTTCTTGCCGGTGGCTTCAAGCAGATCGACGTGCGCATTGGGCCAGAGCAGCGCCCAGACGAGACCCGGAACGCCGCCACCGGCGCCGACATCGAGGACGCGCGCGGGCTCTTCGGGCTCGGTCAGGCCGCGCGCGGCATCGGCCGCCCGGACTTCTCCCGGCGCCGAGCACAGTTGCTCGATCTGGCGCGCGACGACGAGCGCATCGCCGACGTGACGCAGCCACTGCGCGGCCGGTTCGCGATCGCCCGTCAGGTTGACGGTGCGCGTCCGGTCCAGCAGCAGCTCGATAAACTCGGCCATCGAACGCTCGAGCTCGGAAGCGCGGTCGCCCCGGGCGGAGAGCAGTTCGCGAATCTCGGCGGGCGCGTCCAGCTCGCCGGGCTCGAACCGCAGCGGCGGCGGATCGGGCCGGGGGCCCCGGTCGTGGTGGCGTGGACGACCCTGATCGTGGCCCGCGCCTCCATGCCCACCGCGCCCTCCACGCAATGCGCTGGGGCCACCCTGCCGGCTACGGCCGGCGCCGCCACCTGCCCCACCGGGGCGGGAATTACGGGAAGTTCTTTTCAACGGCTGATCCCTCTCGGCATATCGCTCCGGGCCGCGCGGTTTGCAAGCCTGGACCGCATACTCTATGATCCGTCGCCCGCCTTGGCAACTGCCGTGCGCAATCGGGGTGAGCAAACGCACATTTTCATGGCAGGCTGCGGCGCGCCGGCTCTCGCCTGCCCGTCGCATTGCCATCGATTCGGGACGAATACAGATTCGAAGAAGCGCCGGCTCAAATCGAAAAGCAAACAAAGACCTCCCATATATCCGATCCGATGCCTGATCCAGTTCAAAACCGCACGATCCAGGCCGGGCCCGGCCGCCGCAATTTCGCCGTCGTCGCCGAGCCCGCGCCCGGGGACGATACCCCGCAAGACGGCGCGGTCGTGCGCAATCTGATCTCGCTCATCTACCCCGGCTGCGACCTCGGCCTGATGAGGCTGAGCCAAAGCGACGGCAAATGGCGCAGGCTCGGACGGCTGGCGATCGGCCGCGTCGAGAGCTCGACACGCTCCGGCGGCGATTCGCCCCGGGCCGGCAGCCTCATTTACTGGAACGGGCCGCTGGCCGATTTCGGCTTGCTCGATCCGGAGCTCGACGTCTGGGCATACGTCGAGGCGGGTGCCGAGGGCAGCTCAATCGACTCGATCAACCCGCTCATGCTTCCGGCCGGGATCGGCGCAGAAGCTCAGTTCGGTCTCGAGGAGGCGTTGGAGTTGTTGGGCGGAAAGGGCCAAGACAGCGGGGAGCACGGAGTCGCCGGGGTCGCAGCGTTCCCCGAGCACGCCGTCGTCTGTGGTCAGGGGATGCTCGGTCACCTCGCGGGGCAATGGTTGAGGAGCCGCGGCGCATCGGTCGCCGTGGTCGAGAACAGCCCCAAGCGGCTTGAGTTCTCCAAGTATTCCGGGCTGACGCAAAGGATCGACACGCACAATACGAACTGGATGACGCGGCTGCGACGAATCGTGCCCGACGGAACGCCGCTTCTGATCGACGCCTGCGGCTCGCCCGGGGCGATGAGCTCGCTTCTACCGATCTTGAACGACGGCGGAGTGCTGTGCCGGCTGGGGACGTTCCGGCCCGATGCGGATCTCCCGGGGCGGAGCGAGGCGTGGCCCGATTCGATGACCGAGGAAGTCCATAGGCGTGGGATTCGCGTGACCGGCCCCCGCCCCTCTTTCGGCGAAGCCACGGAGCATAGGGATTTATTGGCAGGCTGGCTCGGGATGATCGCGGAGGGGACGATCCCGACCGAGCGCATCATGACCGACGAATGCGCGCCCACCGAAGCGCCGCTCATGCTCAAACGCCTCGACGCGGGCGTTAAATCCATCTGCGGCGTGGCGGTGCGGTGGGAATCAAAATAGCCGGCTCCAGACCGATTTCAGACCGCCGATTCCCATTGCTATTGGCCTGGGGGATTGTGCAATAATCATCTT
>JAJFLK010000464.1 GCA_021772735.1 Candidatus Sumerlaeota bacterium
GAAGACTGATCCTGACCGATGGGCTGTGGCGCGCCGGCGAAGAAGAAGTTACGCATCTCGTCGATGTAGCCACTCTGACCGGCGCCATCGTCCGGGCGATCGGCCCGGCGATGATCGGCTCGTTCGGCAATAATTCATTCACGGATCGCGTCACGCGCGCCGCCGAAGCGGCGGGCGAGCCGTGCTGGAAAATGCCGATGCACGAGGAATACGTCGATCTGATCAAGAGCGACATCGCCGACGTGAACAACATCGCAAGCCAGCCGAACGGCGGCGCGATTACGGCGGCGCTATTCCTGCGCGAGTTCGTGCCCGAAGGCGTGAGCTGGACGCACCTGGATATCGCGGGGCCGTTTATTGTCTCGGGCGGATGGAAGTATTTCGGGGCCGGCGCGACAGGCGTCGGCGTCCGGGCTTTGGCCGCAGTCGCGGCGGGGCTGGCAGAAAAAGGAAAATAGGCGCGCCAGCCATATAAGATGTATCGGATTACTTTTTCTTAAACAAGCCTGAGAGGAAACTCTCTTTGCCCGAACCGCCGCCGGTCAACTTGCCGAGAATACCCTTCTTCTGCGTAAGCTTGCGCAGCATTTGCTCGGCGGCCTTGTTGTCGGCGTCCCACTTGAGCAGCTCTTTATAGGCTTTGATGGCGTTGGATTTGCTGCCGATCGTCTCGTAGACGTGGGCCAGGTTGAAGCGGAAGTCCATATTGTATTTATCGAGCTCGATGGCATAACGCGCGGCCTCGATCGCCTTGGAGGCAGAACGGCGAGCGCCGACGAGCGCGGCGGCCAACCGGGCGTGGTATGAGGGCTCCGTGTCGTTGTTCGAGATCGCGGCTTCGAAGAAATCGATCGCCTTGCCGAAGTCGCCCTCGCGATAAAGCTGGACGCCCTTCACGTATGCCTTCTGCGCGATAGCCTCTCGCTGAGGCGTCAGCACGCCGCTGGGCTTCGCGCCGCGCGGAGCCGGCTTCGAATCCGATCCTCCCGAACTGCTCGAGCCCTCGGAGCTTTTTGAGTCGCCGCGAGCCGCCCCGCCAAGAACCTGCGAGGTGGGCGTCTTGGAGCCGGTGCCGTTCGATACCGTACCGTTCGAGCCGGCGCCCGTGCGCGCCATACCGTCCTCCCCAAACGTCTTCAGATCGTAAGCCTGGCGCGATGTCTTTTCTTTGAGCGTATTGTATGCCGTCGAGACCAGGGCGAAGCTCTGCTCGAACTCGCGCGCCTTGGCCTCAGAGGCGGCCTTGTCAGGATGGAGCTCGCGAGCAAGGCGGTGATACGCACGCTTGATCTGGCGCTCGTCCGAATCCCTGGGAATTCCGAGGGTTGTGTAGAAAGTATCGCTCATTGAATGCCAATGCAGGATGCGAGCCAGAGCCCGGAGCCGACCGCTATTTTGAATCCGAAGGTGATCGGCGCCTCGGGAACTCGGCTCGCGGCCAATCCCGTTTCCGCTCGTAACCGACTGACGCGGCACGCCAACCCTTCAATTTACTGTTCGGATTCTCCGGGGACTAAGATAAGCTCCGGGAGCGATTTATTTGGCCTTGCATATTTGATTGATGGAGGCCAAATCCATTAAAATCAAATGTCTGGGTGATATGCTGAACTTCTGAGGCGAGGCCAGACCCCGCCCGGGCGAGAATGATCATGAACCCGCGTGAGAAGCCACGTTCTTCCCAGGGCCCGCCCGCGTTGCGAATCGTCCTGTACGCGCCCCGGATTCCGCAGAACGTCGGCCAGATCGCTCGGACCTGCTATGCCATGAATCTGGAGCTTCACCTGATCCGGCCCCTGGGTTTTCGCATCGATTCGGCCGCCCTCCAGCGAGCCGGCGTGGGGTATTGGGACAGGCTAGCGCCGCAGGTTCACGCCGACACCGAGGCCTTCAGGGCAGCCCTGCCCGACGACGCGCGCGTATATCTCGTCACGAAACACGGCCGGACCGCTCATACGCAAGGCAGGTTCGCGCCCGGCGATTGGCTGATCTTCGGAAACGAAGACGAGGGCTTGCCCGAGACCTGGATCGAAGAACAGATCGACCGGACACTCGTGATCAATATGGTCAACCCGGCGGCGAGGTGCCTGAACCTGGCGACATCGGTTTCGGTTGTGGCCTTCGAGGCTCTACGTCAGATCGAAGCAACCGAAGCGCGATAGTAGAGCCAGCTCGGCCGCCCATGCCCACCGGCGCGCCTCAGAACGGCCAGAAAACCGGCACGAGCAAGACGGCCGTGACCCACAGGATCAGATCGAGCGGCAGGCCGATGCGGATGAAATCCGTGAATCGATATCCGCCCGGACCGAAGACCATCATGTTCGTCTGGTATCCGATGGGTGTGGCGAAGCTCGAGGAAGCCGCCAGGGCGAGCGCCATCACGAACGGGCGCGGGCTGACGCCCATCATCAGCGCCGTATCGAGGCAGAAGGGGAAGATCAGGACGGCGGCGGCGTTGTTCGTCACCAGCTCGGTCGTCGCCAGGGCGACCAGGTAAATCGCCGCCAGGGCAACCCACGGGCCGATGGAGCCCATCGGCGCGGTCCAGTTCGCGATCGCCTCGGCGACAATCTGCGCGATGCCGGAATTATCCAAAGCCTGGCCGACACCGATCGCCGCTGCGATGGTCACCAGCACCTGCCACTCCACGCTGCGCCGCGCGCCCGAGGACGAGATGCAACGCGTCGCGACCATCAGCCCTGCGGCGAGCAACGCGCCGATGGCGGGCGAGACGCGGCCGGTCGTCAGAACAACGATCAGAGCGACGAACAGTGCGATCGCCATGTAGCTGCGGTCGTGGCGCAGCGGACTGGAGCCCTCGACGTCCGACACCAGATAAAAATCCGTATTGTTCCCGTGAGCTTGCGAGAAGTTCGGCCCGGCCTGCAACAGAAGCGTATCGCCGGGACGCAGGACAATATCGCCGATCTTGGTCCGCAGGCGCGCGCCGTTGCGATGCACGGCAATCACGGCCGAATTGTAACGCGCGCGGAAGTTGGATTTGCGCACGCTTTGGCCTGAGAGCGGCGAGCTCATCGAGATGACGGCCTCGCACAGGTTGCGTTCGCGCCGGGCGACGGGCTGGACCTCATATTCGGGATCGGCCGCCGGAACGAGGCCGGGGATCTTTTCGAGCTCGACGATTGTCTCGACGATGCCGGTGAAAATCAGGCGATCCTCGGCGCGGATGATCGTCTCGGGACCGACGGGCGTGATGGACCGGCCGTTGCGGTCGATCTCGATAAGAAACAGCCCTTCGAGATGGCGCAGCCCGGCCTTCTCCACGTTCTGGCCGATCAGGCGGCACCCGGCCTGAACCATCATCTCGACGAGATACTCGCGGCGCGATTCGCCGAGCTGCTCGATCAACTCCTTGCGACGCGGCAGGAGCTTCACGCCGAACGACCACAGGTATAGCGTTCCGATCAGGACGAACGGCAGACCGACCATGCCGATCTCGAATAGCCCCATGCCGCGTAGGGCGTGAGTCCATGCGGCCTGGCTTTCGACGGGCAGGCGCGCGAGATGCTCCGGGTCGGAACCCGTGCCGAGCAGCAGCCCATGGACAACAAGGTTCGTGCTGGTGCCGATCAGCGTGCACGTCCCGCCGAGGATGGCCAGGTATGAGAGAGGGATGAGCAGACGCGAGGCCGAAATCTTGTGCTTGCGGCAAAAATCGAGAATCACCGGCATCAGCATGGCGACAATCGGCGTATTGTTGACGAAGGCAGACATCGGCACGACGAACCCCGCCAGGCGTAGCAGCGCGCCGCGTTCGCTGCGTTCGGAGCCGAGCAGGCGCTGGCCAAGGGCGTCAAGAACGCCGGTCTCGCGCAGCGCCGCCGCGACGATGAACAGACCGGCGAGTGTGATCACACCAGGATTCGCGAAACCGGAGAAGGCCTCCTCGGGCGAGATCACTTTGGTCAGCGCGAGCACGACCGCAGCCCCCAGAAACAATGCATCCGGGGGCGCGAGGTTGCGCGCCATCCCGACAAGGATCAGCACGAGCATCGAGAGAGTGATCCAGGCGTCTGTGGTCAAGATCTGCGGCGTCGCTTTCTTTGGTTGGCCGAATCGAGACGAAAATACGGAAACGATAAGGCTCTGTCCACGATTCCACAGCGTGAACCAAGTCGCAGGGCGCATCTTGACTGTGCTACCAGAAGGAACCGAAAACCTGGGGACCGCCACCATTTGCGGCCGGCCGGCAGCGACGCACTACTCGAAGTTTCGCGCAAATGGATGGCTGTCCCCCGCTTTTCGGGCCGACCAGACCGACCATATCGTTCAGCGTGCGGGCGTTTCTTTGGCCAGGCTATCGTCGGCGTCATCCCTCGGGATGGGGCTGCCGTGGGGGTCGGTCGCCGGGTGGCTGAGGCGGTGGTCGAGGCGGTCGGCCAGGTCGCTGTCCAGGACGTGCTCGATGCGGTGTGCAGATTCATCCACGTTCTGTGGCGAGCGTTCCAGTTCGCTTGAGAGGAATGTCTCCCAGAGCCGATGGGCGCGGACGAGACGGCGGGCTTCTTCGCGCCCGGCCCCCGATAGCGCGAGATCGCCGGCCGCTGACGCGGTGATCAGACGCGAGCTTTGCAGGCCGCGCATGGCCAGACGAGTCATCCAGCCCGCGCCGAGCAGGCGCTCCAATTCGGGACGGCTGATCGAGGCGCGTCCCTCGCGTTCGCGCAGACGCCAAAGAATTCCCAAGGCATCTTCGCGGACGATCTGGAGCCCCATGCGCAGGTTATGAACGGCCTTGCCGATGACGCCGTATCGCGGCGAGAACATCGCGGCCAGCGCGAATTGAATGCCGGAAACGACGGCGATCATCCCGGCGACCGACGTATTGAGCCAGACGCCGCCCAGGTAACCAAGAATCGCGGACGATAAAGCCGCGCCGGCGGCGATCCGCATCATGCGACCGAGCCGATCGGTCAGCAGGTGGGCCGTCGCGCCGGGCGCGATGAGCATCGCTACCACCAGAATCGACCCGACGGCCTCGAACGACGAGACAGTCGTCATCGCGACCATCGCCATCAGCATGTAATGCACGAGCGCGGCCGAGATGCCCATCGAGCTGGCCAGCATCGGATCGAACGAACAAATCTTGAGTTCCTTCCAGAAGATCGTGATGAAGGCGAGGACCAGCCCGAGTGTCGCTCCGGTGGCCAGAAAGGCGCGCGGAACTTCGAGTTCCCCGAACCCAATCGTATCGAAGACGGTGAATTCGATCAGGCCGTAGAGCACGCATCCGGGGTCGAGGTCGATCTGCGAGGCGTAGACGGTGATTAAAATCACGCCAAGTGCAAAGAGCGAAGTAAACACGACGCCCATGGACGCATCGGTCGGGACGCGCCCCACGCGATGCAGGGCCTCGGTCAGCACCGCTGTCAACACTCCGAGCGCCATCGCGCCCAGCATCATCGGCACGGGATTGCGCGTCCCGGTCAGGATGAACGCAAGAACAAGCCCGGGCAGAACGGCGTGGCTGATCGCATCGCCGATCAGGCTGATGCGCCGCAGAACGAGATAACAACCCAGCAGCGCGCAGGCGATGGCGCAGGTCGCTCCGACCGAGATTGTCCAGATCGCGTCGGTCACGTGAATCGGCAGGGAGTTCCACCATTGGATCATGGTCGTTGTTCCTTCAACTGCCCGCCACTCGTTCGATCGGCGCGAGCGCGGCATGGCGCTCGGGGACTTCGCGCAGAGGCTTGGGCAGAAGATCGAGTTCGACCAGACGCGCCTGGAGCCGATCGACCAGATCAGGCGGTAGAACGTGCTCGATCTGCTCGGCATCGCGATCGACGTAACCGGGGGCGACCTGAGCCTCTTCGATCAGAAAGATTTCCCAAAGACGATGAACCTTGACGACCTGCGCGGCGTCGCGCCAGCCGGTGTCGGTCAGGCTGAACCGATCCGCATCGCCCTCGATCAGGCCCTCTCGCAGGCCCGCCTTGACCAATCGAGCCGTCCCGGCCGGATCCCATGCGCGTTCTTTCATGAGATCCAACGGCGTGAGACGGGTCGCCTCGGGCCATTGGGCTTCGCTCAATTCATAAAGCGTGCGCAGCAGATTTTGCCGGGCGATCCTGCGACGCAGCCGCAAGTGACGCACGCCGCGCGCCACCACGCCTCGGCGCGGAGAGATCAGCATCGAGACGCCAAAGATCCCAGTGCCGACCAGAATAATGACCGGCCCGGCCGGAACGTTGGCCCATCGAGCGCTGGCAGCCGTGCCGAGCAGCCCGGTGAGCAAACCGAAGATGCCCGCCAGGATAATCATGACGAGAAGGCGATCGGTCCAGAAACGAGCTGCGGCGGCCGGGATGATGAGCATCGCGGCCATCAGCGCCAGACCGACGGCCGGCAATCCGATAACCGTCGTCACGCCGACAAGGCCCATCATCAAACCATCAAGCCACAAAACCGGCCAGCCCTGCACAGAGGCGAAGTCTTGATCAAAAGCCAGAATCTTGAACTCCTTGTAGAACAAAACGATGAGCGCGAGCACACCCAGGCCAACGGCGCTGATGACGTAAATATCCTGCGCGATCATCCCGGCGGTCTTGCCGAAGATGAACGAATCGAGACCCGCTTTGGAGCCCTCGGTCGTTCGGTTCTGGATCATGCGCGAGAGGACAATGCCCAAGCCGAAGAGCACGGAGAGGACGATCCCGATCGCGGCGTCCTCCTTGATGCGCGTGCGGCGTGGAATGACCGTGACCATCCATGAGCCGGCCAAAGCCGTGACGAGCGCCCCGCCGAGTAAGGCGACGAAATTGCGCGCGCCGACGATCATGAAGGCGATGCACAAACCCGGCAACGCGGCGTGGGCCAAGGCATCGCCGAGCAGCGCACGGCGGCGAAGCACCATATAACAACCGAGCACGCCAGATACCGCGCCGAGGATCGACGTTCCGATGAGAACGATGGCCGTGTTGTAAGAGATCATTGTTGGGTTCGATGCACGCGAGCGAAATGATTAGGAATTAATTAGAATTAATTAGGGACAGTTA
>JAJFLK010000465.1 GCA_021772735.1 Candidatus Sumerlaeota bacterium
GCGATGAGCTCGCTTCTACCGATCTTGAACGACGGCGGAGTGCTGTGCCGGCTGGGGACGTTCCGGCCCGATGCGGATCTCCCGGGGCGGAGCGAGGCGTGGCCCGATTCGATGACCGAAGAAGTCCAGCGGCGAGGGATCTGCGTGACTGGCCCCCGGCCTGCTTTCGCCGAGACTCCCGAGCATGGGAATTTATTGGCAAATTGGCTGAGACTGATCGCCGACGGGCTGATCCCGACCGAGCGTATCCTGACCGACGAATGCACGCCCGAGGAGGCGCCGCTCATGCTCAAACGCCTTGATGCGGGCGTGAAATCCATCTGCGGTGTCGTTGTGCGGTGGGAATCAAAATAGCCGGCTCCAGACCGATTTCAGACCGCCGATTCCCATTGCTATTGGCCTGGGGGATTGTGCAATAATCATCTTCCTAAGCGTTGGGCATATGCGCTGACATTTGGGGGGGATTGAGGGATTCTGTGAACGACATTGCAGGGCGGAGCCGGGTTGTTATCGAGGGCGTGACCCCCGAGATCGACGCCGGACGTTTTCTTATTCGGCGCGCCGAAGGCGAACGCGTGGTCGTCGAAGCCGATATATTCGCCGATGGCACCGAAGCGCTCGCGTGCGTGCTGCGTTACCGGAAGGCCCGCGCGCGCCGGTGGATCGAAACCCCGATGGCTCCACTTGCCAATGATCGCTGGCACGGCGAGTTCATCGTCTCCGAACAAGGCCAATGGGATTACTCCATCGTCGCATGGATTGATCCTTTTCAAACGTGGCTCCACGGGTTGGAGAAGAAGGCCGAGGCGGGCCTGGATGTTTCCCTTGAATTGCTCGGCGGCGCGGCTGTCATCGACCGCTCGCGCAAGGGCGCCCGGGGCGAGGCTCGCAAGAAATTAACCACGTATTTCCAGGCCCTGCGCGGCGACTCGACGCCCGCGGCTCTGGCCCTGACCGAAAGATCCAAGTCCAAAGCGGACGACGCGGTGTTCGACCCGACGGTGCATTACGTTGAGCCTCCCTCTTCGAGCGCATCGAGCCCTTCGACGGTTCGACTCGAATCCGGCGGTGCGACCATGCGCGCTCTTGGCGATCGTGTTGCGACCGGAACCGCCGTCGCCGATCAGCGCAATCGCGTCGCCATCGCCGCAGCCGAAGAATTACGCGATTTGATGGCGGCACATCCGGACCGGCGGTTTGCGACGAAATCGAGCCGAACGCTCAGCGTGATGGTCGAGCGCGAGCGCGCTGGATTCAGCGCATGGTATGAAATGTTCCCGCGCTCGTGCGCACCCGAGGCCGGCCGACACGGGACTTTGGCCGACGCCGAGGCGATTCTTCCCGACGTCGCCGCGATGGGTTTCGAGATCGTTTATCTTCCGCCGATCCATCCGATCGGCCGCGCCTTCCGCAAAGGGCCGAACAACGCGCTGGACGCCGGGCCCGACGACCCGGGTTGCCCGTGGGCGATCGGCTCCGAGCACGGCGGGCATAAAGCCGTCCATCCCGAGCTCGGCACGGTTGAGGATTTCGACCGATTTGCTTCGCGCGCCTCCGAGCTGGGCATGGAGGTCGCTCTGGATCTGGCGTTCCAGTGTTCGCCGGATCACCCCTACGTGACCGATCACCCGGAGTGGTTCCGCCATCGGGCCGATGGGAGCATTCAGTACGCCGAGAATCCCCCAAAAAAATATCAGGATATCTTTCCCTTTGATTTCGAATGCGAGGATTGGCAGGGATTGTGGAACGAGCTGAAAAGCGTCGTCGATTTTTGGATCGCACGCGGCGTTCGGGTTTTCCGCGTCGATAATCCGCACACCAAACCGTTTCGCTTCTGGGAATGGATGATCGGTCAGATCAATGCCGAGCATTCGGATATCATCTTTCTTGCCGAAGCCTTTACCGCGCCCAAGGTCATGTATCGCCTTGCCAAGCTCGGTTTCACGCAGTCATACACGTATTTCACCTGGCGCAACACGAAGTGGGAACTGACGCAATACATGACCGAGTTGACGCAGAGTGAGGTCGGCGAATATTTCCGGCCGTGCCTTTGGCCGAACACGCCGGACATCCTACACGAATATCTCCAAACCGGAGGGCGCGGGGCGTTCATGGCGCGGCTCGTGCTGGCAGCGACGCTCTCGGCCAACTACGGCATCTATGGCCCGGTGTTCGAGCTGTGTGAAGCGACGCCGCGCGAGGCCGATAGCGAGGAATACCTCGAATCAGAAAAGTATGAAGTCCGGCACTGGAATCGAAGTTCGCAGACGAGCCTTCGCGAATTTATCACGCGCATCAACACGATCCGGCGCGAGCACGCGGCGCTGCACGACAACCGCAGCCTGCGTTTTCACTCGGTCGACAACGAGCAAATCATCGCATACACCAAGCGCGGTGCCGACGGCGAGGACGTGATCCTGACCGTCGTTAACCTGGACCCCGCCGGGACGCAATCGGGCTGGACCGATCTCGCCCTGGACGATCTGGGTCTGGACGCGCACGAGCCTTTCGAAGCGCACGACCTCCTGACTGACGCGCGCTACACATGGAAAGGCGCGCGCAATTATGTGGAACTCGATCCGGGCGTCGTCCCGGCGCATGTGCTTTGCCTGACCCGACGCGAAGCGCAGACGGACCATATGAACGGGGCTCAATCGAACGCATAGGGCGAATGATTTTGCGCGCAAGCAGCGCGACGCAAACGATAAGGAAACCGGCTTTGCCGAAGCTGAATAAAAAGACCTCCCCGAGCAAGAACGCGAAGCGTGCGGCCAGCGATAACGGCGCAGCTCCAGGCGCGCCGGCGCGCGAGGCTGCTCGCGGCGGCGTTTCCGGCTCGGCGCCCATCGGCGATCCGCTGTGGTTCAAGGACGCCGTCATCTACGAGCTCCATGTCCGCTCGTTTTTCGACAGCCAGGGCGATGGCATCGGAGACTTCGCGGGCCTGATGGAGAAGCTGGATTACCTCCAGGATCTTGGCGTGACGGCGCTTTGGCTGCTGCCGTTTTATCCTTCGCCTCTGCGCGACGATGGATACGACATCGGCGAATACACCGGCATTCATCCCTCATACGGCACGATCCGCGATTTTAGAAAATTTCTGGACGAGGCGCACCGGCGTGGGTTGCGGGTCATCACGGAGCTGGTCATCAACCACACCTCGGACCAGCACGCGTGGTTCAAGCGCGCCCGCAAAGCCAATCCCGGGAGCCGGTGGCGGGATTTCTACGTCTGGAGCGATACCCCGGATCGATACGCCGAGGCCCGAATCATTTTCAAGGATTTCGAGACCTCGAACTGGACGTGGGACGGCGAGGCGAAAGCCTATTACTGGCATCGGTTCTATAGCCATCAGCCCGATTTGAATTACGAGAACCCCGAGGTGCACAAGGCGATTTTCGGCGTTCTGGATTTCTGGCTCAAGATGGGCGTGGACGGCCTGCGGGTGGACGCCGTGCCATATCTGTATGAAGAAGAAGGCACGAACTGCGAGAACCTTGCGCAGACGCATGAATTCGTCCGTAAGCTGCGCAGCCACGTCCAGAAATCATTCCCCGAATGCATGCTCTTGGCCGAAGCGAATCAATGGCCCGAGGACGCCGTCGAGTATTTTGGGAACGACGACGAGTTCCAGATGGGGTTTCACTTCCCGCTGATGCCTCGCATGTTCATGGCGCTGCGGATGGAAGATCGCTCGCCGATCATCGACATCCTGGAGCAAACACCTGCCATTCCCGAGGGTTGCCAGTGGGCGACCTTCCTGCGCAACCACGACGAACTGACGCTTGAGATGGTCAGCGACGATGAACGCGATTACATGTATCGCGTCTACGCGCACGATCAGCAGATGCGTATCAACGTCGGCATCCGGCGTCGCTTGGCGCCGCTGCTCGGCAACGACCGCCGCGCGATCGAGTTGATGAACGGCCTGCTGTTTTCTTTAACCGGAACGCCGGTCCTGTATTACGGCGACGAGATCGGAATGGGCGATAACATTTACCTGGGCGACCGCAATGGCGTGCGCACGCCGATGCAGTGGAGCGGCGATCGCAACGCGGGTTTCTCCAAAGCCAATTCCCAACGCCTCTACTTCCCCGTCATTACCGATCCCGAGTATCACTACGAATCGGTCAACGTCGACGCGCAGCAGAGCAATTCGAGCTCCCTTCTGTGGTGGATGAAGCGGCTGATCGCGCGGCGCAAACGCGTCAAGGCCTTCAGCCGGGGGACTCTGGAATTCCTGCATCCGGAGAACCGAAAAGTTCTGGCGTATTTGCGCCGCCACGAGGGCGAGACCGTCCTTGTCGTCGCCAACCTCTCGCGTTTCGTTCAATATGTGGAACTGGATTTATCGGAGTTTAAAGCCAGCCGACTCGTCGAGATGTTCGGGCACACCGAGTTCCCATACATCGGCGACCTGCCGTTCTTCCTCACGCTCGGGCCGCACTCGTTTTACTGGTTCAACGTCGACGACACGACGAGCGAAGCCGGCCTGCCCTACTCGGTTGCCGAGCCCGAGGATGGACTGGCATCGATCATGGTCCGAGGTGCATGGGAGACCATTTTCAAGGCGCGCGCTCGCGGACGGCTCGAAGCCGTCCTGCCTCAATATTTAAACGGCTGCCGCTGGTTCGGCGGCAAGTCGCGCGGCGTCCAATCGGTGACGATCGAAGACGCCGTTCCGATGAACGTCGAAGACCGAAAGGCCTACATCGTCGTTGTGAATGTGCAATATCGCAGCGGCGAGCCCGAATCCTATTGCCTCCCGCTCATCTACGCCGAAGAGCCATACGTAACCCAGGTGCTCGATACGCACCCGCATGATTCGATCGTCTGCCGCTTGAGCGCCGGAGGCTGCGGTGGCCTGCTCCACGATGCGCTTCACGACAGCGATTTTTGCGCCATGCTTTTGAATGCGATCTCCTCCCGTCGCCGTTGCAAGGGAACCCACGGAACCATCGTCGCCTCGGGGACGCATGAATTCCGGAGCGCAACGCGCAAGCAGGACTTCGCCTTGCTGGGCAGTTCGGTCCTAAAGGGTGAGCAATCCAATTCGAGCGTCATTTACGATACGGCTTACGTTCTGAAACTTTTCCGCGGTCTCGGCGAAGGCCTGAATCCGGACCTGGAGATCGGTCGATTCCTGACCGAGAATTCCCGCTTTGCGCACATCCCGGCCATCGCGGGTGCGATCGAATACGAGCCGAATACGGGCCCTGGGCGGACGCTGGCGATCCTCCAGACTTACGTTCCCAACGAGGGCGAAGCATGGACGCTTACTGTGGATTCGCTCAAACAATTCTTCACCGACGCCCTGGCCCAACCGCCTGAGCTGCTCAAGCCTGGTGGCGCCCATACCGGGGGCTCGACGGCGCAATTGCTCGATGGCACGACTTCGGAAGTCGTCCAAGGGATGGTCGGGGCGTATTTCTCATGGGTCGAGCTTCTGGGCAGGCGAACGGCCGAGATGCACCTGGCCCTGGCCTCGGATCGCGAGGTGCCCGAGTTTGCGCCCGAGCCGTGGTCCAAGCTGTATCAGCGCAGCGTTTATCAATCGCTTATCGATGGTGCGAATCGCGCGATGCGTCAGCTCAAGCGTGTCAACTGCGACCTGCCCGCCGGCGTCCAACCGAAAGCCGAGCAGCTCCTGGATCTCAAAGATGTGTTGGCAGACCGTTTCAAACAGATTCTGAAAATCAAGATCGATGCCGAGCGAATCCGCTGCCACGGCGATTTTCATCTGGGCCAGGTGCTCCATGCCGGCGCGGACATTTGCATCCTGGATTTCGAGGGCGAGCCCATGCGGTCGCTCGGCCAGCGCCGCCTGAAACGTTCGCCCTTGGTCGACGTGGCGGGGATGATCCGCTCGTTCCATTACGCCGCCCGCGCGGCGCTCGCGGACTTGATGCGCGGCGAAGGCCTGCTTTTTGAAGATCGCGGGGTGCTCGAGCAGTGGGCGCGCGAATGGTTCGATGGCGTGACCCGCTCGTATCTCATCGCGTATCTGGACGCGGCCGGATCGGCGGATTTCCTTCCGACCGGCCGGCAGGAACTATGCGCGCTGCTCGACGCTTTCGTGCTCGACAAGGCGCTTTACGAGCTCGGCTACGAATTGGACAACCGGCCGGATTGGATCGAAATCCCGCTCGAAGGTATTTTTCGAATTCTCGGAGTAGATTGATGGCAAAGACCCTGCACGTTCCCAAAGCCGCGTTGAATCGACTGGCCCGTTCCTACGGAATTCAGACGGCATACGCCGACCTTAATAAGAATATGCGTCACGCCTCGCCCGAGGCGCTGATGGCTGCATTGCGTGCGCTGCGCTGCCCAATTGACGACCCTGGACAAGCGGGCGATGCACTGCGCGCCAGGCAGGTCGAGGTCGCCCGACGCATGATTTCACCTGTTCTTGTCGCGTGGAACGGGCGCCCGACCGGCCTCGACATCTGCCTGCCGCGCTCGATCTCGACCGGACGATTCGAATGTACGCTCAAGCTCGAAAGAGGCGCGAACCTGGCGGGGGCTGCGACAACGAGGCGTGCGAAGGGCGCGGAGTTTGCGCCCGGCACGACGCATCGCTGGTCCGGTGTTGTTGGCCGGCTCGATCTCAAGCTCGAGTTCGAGGTCCGGGGCGAACGATTCATCAAGAGGGCGATCCCGATTCCCGGTCCCCTCCCCTTCGGCTACCACGACCTGACCGTCGAGGGCAAATTCGGCAGGCATCGAGTGCTCCTCATCTGCGCGCCGCGCAGGTCGTACCGTCTGCCCAAGGGACATGGGGAAGACAGCTGGGGAGTCTTCGTGCCGCTCTACGCGCATCGCTCCGAGCGGACCGTGGGCATCGGCGATTTCACGGACCTTGAGAACCTGACCGACTGGGTCGGCGATCAGGGCGGCAACGTCGTCGCGACACTGCCGTTCCTCTCGGCATATCTGGATGAACCCTTCGAGCCGAGCCCGTATGCGCCGGTCAGCCGCCTATTTTGGAACGAGCTTTATGCCGATTTCGAGAGGGCCGAAGGGTTTGCGACATCGGCCAGGGCTCGGCGCATCGCGGGGTCTGCGGACTTCAAGCGCGAAGCCGCCGAGCTGCGCGATCTAAAGCTGACCGATTACCGCCGCGTTGCCGCGCTGAAAAGGCGCGTGTTCGAAGCTCTGGCCGATTCGTTCTTCGAATGCGGGGGAGACGCGAAGAACTCCGATTTCGTAGCCTTCATGCGCGAGCGAACCGAGCTGAAGCAATACGCAAAGTTTCGGGCTTACGGCGAACGACTGCGCACGCCTTGGCAGACCTGGCCCGCCGCGCAACGCGCCGGACGCATCGGCCCCAAAGATTATGACGAGCGCAATTACCGGTACCATCTCTTTGTTCAATGGGTGGCGGATCGGCAGGTCGCTCACCTGGGCGCGCAGGCGGCTCGTCAGGGCCCCGGGCTGTATCTGGATCTCCCGGTCGGGGTGAACGGCAACAGCTACGACGTCTGGCGCGACCGCAAATCGTTCGTAAGCGGCGTCTATACCGGCGCACCGCCCGATCCTTTTTTCACCGGCGGTCAGGATTGGGGATTCCCGCCGTATCACCCCGAAGCAATTCGCGAGCGCCACTACGCCGATTTCATTGCCGCGATCCGCCACCAGTGCCGCCATGCCGGAATTCTTCGGATCGATCATGTCATGGGACTTCATCGTCTGTTCTGGGTGCCATGCGAAATGGGGGCTCGCGAGGGTCTGTATGTGAAATACAATTCAGGCGAGGCTTCGGCAATTCTCGCGCTCGAATCGACGCGCAATCGAACGATGATCGTCGGCGAAGATCTCGGGATCGTCCCCGAGGCCGTGCGCAAGGGGATGACGTCGCACGGCTTCAAGCGCATGTATGTCATGCAGTTTGGAGTCAATGCGGACCCGGAGCGGGCCGTGCAAAGCATTCCCAATAACGCGGTGGCCAGCCTGAACACGCACGATGTCCCGCCGTTTGCCTCGTTCTGGCGCAGCGCCGACGTTGACGATCGCGTCGATCTCGGGCTGTGCCGTGAAGATCGCGCG
The DNA here is from genome assembly GCA_021772735.1 of Candidatus Sumerlaeota bacterium. GTDB lineage: Bacteria > Sumerlaeota > Sumerlaeia > MVZB01 > JAJFLK01 > JAJFLK01. The sequence continues at coordinate 8,047 of JAJFLK010000465.1, forward strand.
CACTCGGAGAAGGCCGACCGCGAGAGAGTCAAACAGGCTTTGACGAGTTACCTAGGCTCGAAAGGGATGATCGAAAATGGCAGCCCCGGCCGCCTCGCGCGGGAGAACGTCAACGGCGGCGGCGCCGCGGGCCTCGAGGCCGAGGCGGTTCTTAAAGGATGCCTGCGGTATCTGGCGTCGAGCCATGCTCCGGCCGTGCTGGTTTCCCTGGAGGATCTTTGGCTTGAAGCCGCTCCGCAGAACGTGCCCGGCACAGTCGACGAGCGGCCGAACTGGCGCCGCAAGGCTCGATTTACGTTCGAGCAGTTTGCAAAGGATCCGGAGATTCTCGGGCTGCTGCGCGACATCGACCGCCGGCGATCGAACGGCCACACCTGAATGAAGCCAGCTAATAAAAAGCCCAAACGCGGCCGACCTGGCGCAGCCGCCAAGGCCAACCCGACCGACACCCCCCCCGCGACGGACAAGCCCCGCGCAAAGGGCAAGACCCGTGCAGCGGCCAAAACCGGCGCGGCTGCGAAGAAGCGCACGACCGATCATCCGGCGCCCCCCGCCACCCCTGCGGCCGAGCCGCCGCAGAGCTCGCCGCAATTCTCCGTCCTCACCGATACGGACATTCATCTGTTCAACGAGGGCCGTCACTTCCGGCTGTTCGAAAAGCTGGGCGCGCGGCCCATGGAGATCGAGGGGCGGGCCGGAACATACTTCGCCGTCTGGGCGCCCGATGCCCGCTCGGTCAGCGTCTTCGGCGATTTCAACGGCTGGAACGGCGAGGCGAATCCGCTTTCGCCGCGAGCGTCCTCGGGAATCTGGGAGGGTTTCGTGCCCGGCGTGGGTCACGGCGCGATCTATAAGTATCGCATCATCGCGCGCCACACGACCGGCGCCGGTGAGGCGTTGGAAAAAGCCGATCCCTTTGCTTTGTTCGCCGAGGTGCCGCCCAGGACGGGTTCGATCGTCTGGGACACGCAATACGAATGGGGCGATGCGGACTGGATGCGCGATCGGGGGCAGGCCAATGATCTGCACGCGCCGATGGCGATCTACGAGATTCATGTCGGCTCCTGGATGCACTCGCCCGAGGATGGCGATCGGCCGCTGACGTATCGCGAGCTCGCGCCGCGCCTCGTTGAATATCTGGAAAAAACAGGCTTCACGCACGTCGAATTCATGCCGCTCATGGAGCACCCTTTTACGGGCTCCTGGGGGTATCAGACGACCGGCTACTTCGCGCCGACCAGCCGGTTCGGCACGCCGCAGGATTTGAAGTATCTCATCGATACGCTCCACCGCCACGGCATCGGCGTGATCCTGGATTGGGTGCCTTCTCACTTCCCGACCGATTCACACGGCCCCGGCCGCTTCGACGGCACGCACCTCTACGAGCACGAGGATCCGCGCAAGGGTTTCCATCCCGATTGGACGAGCTACATCTTCAATTACGGCCGCCATGAGGTGGCCAGTTTCCTGACCAGCAGCGCGGTCTATTGGCTCGAACACTTCCACGCCGATGGCCTGCGCGTCGATGCCGTCGCCTCGCTTCTGTATCTCGATTACTCGCGGGAAGAGGGCGAATGGATTCCGAACGAGCATGGCGGACGCGAGAACCTCGAAGCGATCCGGTTCATCAGGACCTTGAACGAAGAGGCCTACAGCCAGGGCGGCGCCATCCAGACCATCGCCGAGGAATCCACCTCATGGCCGATGGTTTCGCGGCCCGTCGATATCGGCGGCCTGGGATTTGGCCTCAAGTGGGATATGGGCTGGATGCACGACACGCTTAAGTACCTACGTCACGATCCGATTCACCGCAGGTATCACCACAACGACTTGACCTTCCGAATGCTCTACGCGTTCAACGAGAATTTCGTTCTCCCCCTCTCGCACGATGAGGTCGTTCACGGCAAGGGAAGCCTTCTGGATCAAATGGCCGGAGACACCTGGCAGAAGTTCGCCAACCTGCGCCTGCTTTTCGGCAACATGTATTCCCAGGCGGGCAAGAAGCTCGTCTTCATGGGCGGGGAATTCGGCCAGTGGCGCGAGTGGAACCACGACGCGAGCCTCGATTGGCATCTGCTTCAGTACGCGCCGCACCTCGGCATCCAGCGTTGGATCGGCGATCTGAATCGGCTCTATCGCTCCGAACCCGCGATGCACGAGGGCGACCTGGAGCCTTGGGGTTTCGAGTGGATTGATTGCAACGACACCGAAGCGAGCGTCATCAGCCTGCTGCGCAAGGGGCGCTCGATCGAAGACCAGATCGTCGTCGTCGCTAATTATACGCCCGTCGTGCGAGAGAATTATCAGATCGGCGTACCGCACGGCGGCGCCTGGACCGAAGTGCTCAACAGCGACGCCGAAGTCTATGGCGGCAGCGGGCTCGGAAATCTCGGGGGCGTCGAGGCCGCGCCGATCGCGTGCCACGGCCGCCCCTGCCTGATCAGCCTGACGCTTCCCCCTCTTGGAATTATCTTCTTAAAGGGCGATGGCACGCCCGCGCCGGAGACACCATGAGTCGATTGGTCTGCATCCACGGGCATTTCTATCAGCCCCCGCGCGAGAACCCCTGGCTCGAGCAGATCGAAGCGCAGGATACCGCATACCCGTACCACGATTGGAACGAGCGGATCACGGCCGAATGTTACGCGCCGAACGCCTCATCGCGAGTCCTCGACGAACAGGGCCGCATCGTCGAGATCATCGACAACTACGAACGGATGAGCTTCAACTTCGGCCCCACGCTTCTCGGCTGGCTCCGGAGCCACGAGCTCTCGGTTTATGACGCCATTGTGGAGGCCGACCGCCGCAGCATCGAGCGGTTCGATGGTCACGGGTCGGCCATCGCGCAAGCTTACAATCACATGATCATGCCGCTTGCAAACCGGCGCGATAAGATCACGCAGGTCGTCTGGGGCATCGCCGACTTCGAGCATCACTTCGGGCGCAAACCGGCCGGAATGTGGCTGCCCGAGACGGCCGTCGATCTCGAAACGCTCGACATCATGGCCGAGCATGGCATCGAGTTTACGATTCTTGCGCCCGCCCAGGCCGCGCGGGTTCGTCCCATCCCGGCGGGCGGCGACACTGCGGACGCGTCGGCTGATTCCGGCGAGTGGATCGATGTCTCCGGCACTCGCGTCGATACGAACCAGGCCTACGTGCAGCGCCTCAAATCGGGCCGATCGATCAATGTGTTTTTCTATGACGGACCGATCGCCCAGGCGGTTGCCTTCGAGAAGCTGCTGACCCGAGGCGAGGATTTTGCCGCCCGCCTGCTCGACGAGCTGGGCGATGATCCGAACACCTCGGGATTCGTCCACATCGCGACCGACGGCGAAACCTACGGGCATCATCATCGCTTCGGCGAAATGGCGCTGGCCTTCGCAATGCGCTCGATCGAGAAGGGCGACCAGGCCGCGCTGACGAATTACGGAAAATTCCTGGCTCAGAATCCGCCGACACTTGAGGTCCAGATCGAGGAGAACACCTCTTGGAGTTGCAAGCACGGAGTCGAGCGGTGGAGAGCCGATTGTGGCTGCAATTCGACGCTCACCGGAAATTGGCGTCAGGAATGGCGCGGCCCCCTGCGTGACGCACTGGACTGGCTGCGTGATGATCTGAAAGGCATTTTCGAGCGAGACGCCGCAGAGCTTTTCGGCGACCCGTGGGCCGCGCGCGACGATTATATCAGCGTCGTCCTGGATCGCTCGGCCGGGAACATCGAGGCCTTCCTCGGTCGCCACGCAAAAGTCGCGCTCGAAGGCGAGCCGCGCGTGCGCGCCATGAAGCTGCTCGAAATGCAGCGCCATGCGATGCTCATGTATACGAGCTGCGGCTGGTTCTTCGACGATCTTGGCCGCATCGAGACGCTCCAGATTATCCGATACGCTGGCCGATGCGTTCAGCTTGCCCAGGAGCTTTTCGGCGATCACCGCGAGGAGAAGTTTGTCCTCCGTCTCAAAAAGGCATGCAGCAACGATCCCGACGTCGGTGATGGCGAAGCGGTTTACGACAGGTTCGTCCGGCCGGCGCGCGTTGATCTGCGCAAGGTCTGCGCGCACTTTGTCGTCAGTTCAATCTTCGAAAAGCCTGAGGAGCACGGCCTTTGCTATTGTTATCAGATCGATGTCGACGACGTTCGGTTCTGCCGACTCGGCGCCTCGACGTTGGTTGTCGGCAAAGGCCGGATCACTTCGGTCGTGACGCTTGAATCCGAGAAATTCAGTTTCGGAGGTCTCCACCTGCGCGACCAAAACGTGACGGCGGGCGTCCGTGAATATCGCGGCGATGAGTCCTACCGCATCATGCGTCGCGAGACCACCGAGGCGTTCGACAAAGGCGAGCTCGCCGAAATCATCCGAAGTTTCGACCGCCATTTTGGCAAGGGAACGTTTTCGCTCAAATCGCTCTTCCGCGATGAGCAGATCGCTTTTACGAATCGCGTGCTGCGCGAGACACTCGATGAACTCGCGGACGACTACGGCCGGCTATACGAAAACCACGCGCCGATGATGCGGTTCCTCGCCGAACAGGGAACTCCCATGCCTCGGGCCTTCGAGATCTCCGCCGAGTTCGTGCTCAATAATCGGCTGCGCGAGACTCTGGATCGAGAGCCCCCCGAGCCCGAACGCGTCGAATCGCTTTTGCGTGAGGCAACCCGGGCGGGCGTGAAGCTCGACCATGAAGGCCTGGCCCACATCTTCAGAGGGAGGCTTGAAGATATGGCGGGACGCCTCCGAACCGATCCCTCAAATTTAGAGCTGCTTGAGAATCTTGAAGTCGCAACGGCGATCCTGCCCGGCCTGCCTTTCACGCTCGATCTCTTCCACGTCCAGAACGTTTGCTATGAGCTGCGCAGCGGCCGATACCTCGAATCCAAAGCCCTGGCCGGGGGGGGCGACGACGACGCGCGCGCGTGGAACGAGCGGTTCATCCGCCTCGGCGAACACCTCTCGATGCTCGTGGAGTGATGGTTCTTAACGACTTACACAATGATCATCGTGCCGGTTCTCACGCCGCAAGCCTCGGATTGGCCCCCGCTTGCTTCGTCCACATATCCGTTGGGACTGAGGCCATCGGCTGCGGGTTCATTTTTTCGCAATCTCTGGCTTGACGAGACCGCCTCGGACTCCGCATCATTACAACTTTCACCCCAAGCGTGACCCTCTCAATGGAGCCTGGGGTGCTTTCAGCCTTAATCTGATAAAATAAGAAAATTACGAAATCGCGGAGAATTTCTCACATCGTGAAAATTAATCAAACCATAGCCTACTTCTCAATGGAGATCGGGATCGATCCCGAGATGCCGACATACAGCGGAGGTCTGGGGATACTTGCCGGGGATACCGTCCGTTCGGCCGCCGATCTTGGCGTGCCGATGGTGGCCGTCACGCTCTTGCACCGCAAAGGATACTTCCGCCAGTGCCTCGGCGAGGACGGAACTCAGACTGAGCAGCCTGTAAGCTGGACCGTCGAGGACAAGCTGACCGAAATGGAATCTCGGACGATGGTCGTCCTCGAAGGGATCACGGTCAACTTGCGCGCCTGGCGATACGACGTAGTCGGCGCGACCGGCCATATCGTCCCGATCTATTTCATCGATTCGGACCTGCCGGAGAACGGCGACGAACAGCGAACGCTGACGAATCATCTTTACGGCGGGGATCTGAAATATCGCATTTGCCAGGAATTCATCCTCGGCATTGGCGGCCTGCGCATGCTTCGCGCGCTGGGCCACGCGGATGTCCGGCGCTTTCATATGAACGAGGGACACGCGAGCTTCCTGACCTTTGTCCTTCTGGCCGAAAGCGCCAAGGCTGCGGGCCGCGAGGAAATCGCGGATGAGGATTTCGGGAATGTCCGCGATCGGTGCATCTTCACGACGCATACGCCGGTCCCTGCCGGGCACGATAAGTTCCCGATCGAACTGGCCGAGCGCGTGATCGGTCATCACAAGGCCTTCAAAGTAAAGGATCTGTTCCTTGAGAACGGCGAGGTCAACATGACCTACCTGGCGTTGAACCTGAGCCGGTATGTCAACGGCGTTGCAAAGAAGCACGGCGAAGTCTCCCGGTCCATGTTCGAGAACCATGAGATCGATTCGATCACCAACGGTGTTCACGCGGCGACTTGGACCTGCCCGTCATTCCAGGAGCTTTTCGACCGGCACATCCCGTTCTGGCGCGAAGACAATTTCAGTCTGCGCCATGCGATGGGAATTCCTTCCGAAGAAATCTGGCACGCCCACCTCGAAGCCAAACGCGCGCTGATCGATTATGTCAACGCGGAGACGGGCCTCGGCATGGACCCGAATATCCTGACGATTGGGTTCGCCCGCCGGGTCACGGCGTACAAGCGCGCCGACCTGCTGTTTGAAGACATCAAACGGCTCAAGAAGATAGCGCGTGGCGCCGGGGCTTTTCAGATCGTTTTCGCGGGCAAAGCGCATCCCAAGGACGAACCCGGCAAGGATCTTATTCGCTCGATCTACAAAGCGGCTGCGCAGATGAACCCCGAGATCAAGGTGGCGTTCATCGAGAACTATAATTTCACGCTCGGTGCTCTGATCACTTCGGGCGTGGATATCTGGCTCAACAACCCCAAGCCGCCCCTGGAAGCTTCGGGAACGAGCGGCATGAAGTCGGCGATCAACGGCGTGCCCTCGCTGAGCATTCTGGACGGGTGGTGGATCGAAGGCTGCCTTGAGGGACAGACCGGATGGGCCATCGGCGGCGAGGTCGACGGCGTGGAAACCGCAGACGATCGCGACGCCGATTCAGCAAGCATTTATGACAAGCTCGAAAATGTCATCATCCCGCTCTATTACGGGGATCGCGATGGATTCATCGACGTCATGCGGGTCGCTATCGCCGTGAACGGCTCCTACTTCAACACGCAGCGAATGATGCAGGAATACGTCGTCCGGGCATATCTGGATTAGACGCCTCGCGCCGGCGTTCGAGTCTGCTTCGCCGATCGGTTTCCGAATTTTTGCTCCGGGAGATTGCGAGCTGGTGCGGCCGATGCGATGATCGCAGGTGGATAATCTCGCCGGCGGCCGGGGGAGCCAGACCGATCGACAAACCGCAAGAATCTTCATGCAATAAATCGTCCGGCGCACCGCCTGAAGCGAACGCCGAGGCCGGCGCCGCCGGTCCTCACGCGTTGACCAAGCCCGATTACGTCTGCGGCATGACGGTCGATCCGGCGACGGCAAAGCATCGGACCGAGCACGAAGGTGCGACTTACTATTTCTGCTGCGCCGGATGCCGCGAGAAATTCGAAGCCGATCCGGAAAGATATCTCTCCGGAGCGCCCGGAGATGCGCAACGAGCCGATGCCGAGCGCGCCGCAGCCAAGGCCGGCACCGACGCGGACACCATCTACACCTGTCCCATGCATCCCGAGGTCGAGCAGGTCGGGCCGGGCGCCTGCCCCAAGTGTGGCATGGCGCTAGAGCCGATGGGCGCGATGCCGGGAGAGGCTGACGATGGCGAGGCGCGTGATATGGCGCGCCGGTTTCGAGTCGGACTCGCGCTGACCGCCCCATTGTTTCTCTATTCCATGGGTGAGATGATTCCGGGCAGCCCGCTGGCGGGATGGCTTCCGATGCGCGTGGGACAATTGCTCCAGCTCGCGCTGGCAACGCCGGTCGTCCTGTGGTGTGGCCTTCCGTTTTTCGAACGCGGCATCGCGTCGATCACAAATCGAAGTCTGAACATGTTTACGCTGATCGCGCTGGGCGTATCGGTGGCTTATGGATATAGCCTCGTCGCCGTCGCCGTGCCGGGGATTTTCCCCGAGGCCTTCCGTGCCGAGGGCGGGACCGTCGCTGTTTACTTCGAAGCATCGGCCATGATTGTCACTCTGGTCCTTCTGGGCCAGGTGCTCGAACTGCGCGCGCGCAATCAGACGAGCCAGGCTCTGCGCGCGTTGCTCGAACTTGCGCCGCCCACGGCGAGGCGCCTCGATGACGAAGGCAACGACGTCGAGGTTGCGCTTGAAGACGTTCATCATGGCGATCGCTTGCTCGTCCGGCCGGGCGAGAAAATACCCGTCGATGGCGCGGTCATTGAAGGCGCCAGCTCGATCGACGAATCGATGGTGACCGGCGAATCTATGCCGGTCCCCAAAGCCATCGGGGACGCGGTCACCGGCGGAACGGTCAACGGCACCGGCCGGCTCGTGATGCGCGCCGAGCGCGTCGGCGAGGAAACGCTGCTGGCCCGGATCGTTCAGATGGTCGCCGAGGCTCAGCGCAGCCGCGCGCCCATCCAAAACCTTGCCGACCGCGTCGCCGGGTTCTTTGTCCCGGCGGTTGTGGCGTCGGCGCTTCTCACATTCATCGTCTGGACCGCGTTCGGGCCGCCGCCTTCGATGGCATACGGGCTCGTCAACGCCGTAGCCGTGTTGATCATCGCCTGCCCATGTGCGCTGGGGTTGGCCACGCCGATGTCGATCATGGTCGGCGCGGGCCGGGGCGCGCAGGCCGGGGTTCTTATCCGCAGCGCGACCGCTCTGGAATTGATGGAGAAGATCGACACCCTCGTCGTGGATAAGACCGGCACACTGACCGAAGGCAAGCCGAAGCTCGTAAGTTTGGAGACGACCGAGGACATCTCTGAAGAGGAGCTGCTCGGCGCGACGGCCAGCCTGGAGCGCGGCAGCGAACACCCCTTGGCCGGAGCGATCGTCGCGGCCGCCCTGGGGCGCGGCATCGAGCTGGGCGCCCCTGATGCGTTTGAATCCGTAACCGGCAAAGGCGTGCGCGGCGTGGTCGAGGGGCGAACCATCGCACTGGGCAATTCGGCCATGATGGAAGAGCAAAGCGTCTCGGTGGGTTCGCTCGCGGCGCGCGCCGAAGCCATGCGTCGCGAGGGCCAGACGGTGATGTTCGCGGCCCTGGACGGCAAAGCGGCCGGCCTGCTCGGTCTGGCCGATCCGATCAAGGCAACAACCCGCGAGGCACTGGAGCTGCTTCGCGCCGAAGGCATCAGAATCGTGATGTTGACCGGCGACAGCCGAACCACAGCCGAGGCCGTTGCCCGTCAGCTCGGGATCGATGACGTCGAGGCTGAGGTCTTGCCCGAGCGCAAGAACGAGATCGTCCGCCGGCTGCGCGACGAGGGACGGATCGTCGCCATGGCGGGCGACGGGATCAACGATGCGCCGGCTCTGGCTCAGGCCGACGTCGGGATCGCCATGGGCACCGGGACGGACGTCGCCATGGAGAGCGCGGGCGTGACGCTGGTCAAGGGCGACCTGCGTGGCATCGCGCGAGCCCGACGCCTCAGCAGATCGACGATGAGCAATATTCGCCAGAACCTCTTTTTTGCCTTTGCCTATAATTCATTGGGCGTGCCAATAGCCGCCGGCGTGCTCTATCCAGTCTTTGGGCTACTGCTCAGCCCGATGATCGCCGCGGCGGCGATGAGCATGAGTTCGGTCTCGGTCGTCTCCAATGCGCTTCGCCTTCGCAACGCTCGCCTTTGAGCAACGCCACGGATTCAAATTCGCGCGGAAAGGAGAAAGATTTCAATTTTTGAGATGACTCCGTCGCGCCGATGAGTATCTTGCAGGGGAGTCCGGGCGTCATTGCCCGACTGCCTTCCCCGCGAACGGACGCTCGTCAATTTTATTCTCGCTCCCGGCGTGTAATAAACTCCTGTCCGATTCCATCCCCCTGTTGAGCCGTTTCTTCATGTCTGACATCAGCGATACGACCATTATCCGCGCCGCGCGCCATCAGGTGTCCGGAAAGATTTCTGAAGAATCCGTGATACTTGACCTTGACGCGGGAATCTACTACGGAGTAAATTCATTGGGTAGTAGAATCTGGGAACTTGTCCAGGAGCCTTGCGCTGTTGGCCAGATTGTGGAGGCCTTGCTGGCGGACTTCGAAGTGGAGCCCAGGTGTTGCCTGAATGATTTGTTGGAGTTCCTGGCAGATATGGAGTCGCGCGGATTGATCGAGGTGGATGACGAAGCTTCCTCGTAAGGTTTGCGCGGCGGAAGTGCAAAATCCGGATATTATGCATCAGGACGATATTTGAGTCCGGATCTTGCTGACTAACATAGGCCTTACGGGGAACGGCGAGCAAAGGCACCCCGAAGGAGGGAATTATCGTGAACATGAACGCGTCAGAAACAAAAACGGAGGCGGGGAAGCGTCCATATGAGGCTCCCAAGCTGATCACACACGGCTCGGTCGAGAAGCTGACAATGGCTTCGGGCGATCCCGTTGCCGATTGGTTTTTCGGCACACCGGGCAACGAGACGGCCATCGATGAAGGCGCATACAGCTAAGCCTCGTTGAATCAGTTCTCTGAAAATTTTTGGCAGTCCGCCTCCGGGTGGACTGCCTTTTATTTTGCCCTGCCAGGGTTCGATCCTTTCGCTCCCATTCCGGGCTCTACGGCCGATCGAACGGGACTTGCCTGACGATCAAAGGCCGGGCCTCGTGCCGCTTCCCTCACGGCACCCAGTCCACGCACGATTCATCTCGCGTGCGCTCCGCCCTTTTCTTCTGCCGCATGTGCAAATAATTTCATCTTCGGTGTGTGATGGCCTGCATTGTCGCATAAATGTTACCCGCCCGGCCGCCGTTTCGGCTCGTAGGAGGATCGTCTGGTCCGGGTCAGCCGCTCCCCTGCCTGACTGGTCTCACCCGAGTTGAGCGGCAAGATGCGTCGTTCTCGACCGGGTCGAGATGCGATATCAATCGTTGATCTTCCCAGGGCGGTCTCTGGCATCGGATTTGCCTTGGAATATTGCGACTCAAGGGCGCATGCTTGACGAGATTCTAGGATCCAAGACCATGACCAAATATGAAAAGTTCTCTTCGCTCTCGGCTGCGGACCGGTTGCTTTTGATTCGGGCCGTCGTCCTTTTGATACTCATCCGCCTCTCGCTGTCAATCTTCAGCTTCCGGCGAGTCCAAAGCCTCGTCGCGCGGCTGATGCGATCCCACGGCCGGGCCCGAAGATTTCCGCCCGTCGACCGCATTACCTGGGCCGTTCGTGCGATCGGTCGTCACTCGCCCATCAGTTTCACATGCCTGCCGCGCGCGCTTGCGACCAAGATCTTGCTCAGCCGCGCGGGCCACGATTCGACTCTTCAAGTCGGTGTCACACGCGATGACGCGGGCAGGCTCGAAGCTCACGCCTGGGTCGAAGCCGCCGGAGAAGTCATTGTCGGCCGAATCCCGAGCCTCGGGCGCTTCACTCCCCTGGCCCGGCTCGAAGAGCGCATGCTCTGATCACAGCCCTCGGGTCTGATTCGAGAGACTTCATCCTCACCCGCCCCGGAGCCCCGTGCCCCCATGCTCGTGTATCGCTGCTACGATTTGACGCTCGGCTGCCCGGTCCCATTACGCGAGCTTGCCGAGGCGGACGACGCCCGCCCCGATATCACCGTCCGGATCGAGCCCGGGCGTCTTGTGAACCGGGCGGCGATCGAGCATTCCGAAGCCTGCATCGGCGCCGGCGACGGGGAAGTTACGCTCTGCTTCAAGAAGGTCGGGATTTTCAGGATTCGCAACGGCACCGAGATCGTCGTCGAGCCGTTGCCCGAACGCGACGATCGAGCCATAGCGTTAATCGTGATCGGCCCCTCGTTGGGGATCGCTTTGCATCAGCGCGGCCATTGCGCGTTTCACGCCGCAGCGGCTTCGATCGGCGGCCGGGTCGCCGCGTTCCCCGGGCATAAAGGCGTCGGCAAATCCACGGTGGTGGCCTCGCTGCTCGAACGCGGCCATTCGATGGTCTGCGATGATATTGTAGCGCTGGCCAAAGGAGAGGCGTGGCCCGGCGTCCTGCCCGGATTCGCGCAGCTCAAGCTCATGCCGGAGTCTGTCGCTTCGCTTGGCGTTGACGCCGAGGCCCTCGCGCCGATCCACGATGGCTCGCGCAAGCGGGCGATGCCTCTCGGCAAGGGCATGGCCGCCACGCCCGGCCCGCTCGCCGCAGTTTATCTGCCCACACCTGGAGAGGACATATCAATTGAACCGTTGGCCGCGGGCCACGCAATGTTCGAGCTGATCGCTCATTGGTATGGTTCGCGGTATGGTTCAAAGGTCGTCCGGGAACTCGGCCAGAAGCGTCAGTTCGAGGAATGTATGAAGATCGCCCGCGAGATTCCCATATTTCGATTGCGCCGCCCCCGTTCGCTCGATCGGCTCGATGAAGTCGCCGCCCGCGTCGAGGAGCACTTCGCCAATGTGCCCTGACGAGCAGACGCCTGAAACTTCGGACGCCGAGGCGCAAGTCCTGCTCTGCCTGACCCGCGTCGGCGATCAGAACGAACGAGGCCCGAGCCTGCGCCGTATCATCGAGAGCGGTGTCGATTGGGATGAGCTGCTGAATTTGGCCCATGCGGCGCGACTCCAGGTTCAGCTCCACGACCGGCTGCGGGCCGAGTGCCCCGATCTTGTCCCCTCTGAAGTAAGTGACCGGCTCGAACCTATCGCGAATCAGCGCAAGCTATTCGCCATGCACCTGACCGGAGAGCTGGCCAAGCTGCTCGAGGATTGCCGCGCCGAGGGGGTCGAGGTCATTCCGTATAAGGGTCCTATCCTGGCCGCGCGGCTCTACGGCGATCCGACGGCCCGGCACTTCGCCGATCTGGATGTGATCGTAAGCCTCGCTGATGTCGCCCGAATCAAAGCCGTCCTTGAAGCGCGGGGCTATCTTCCGCTCCATCCGATGAGCGCCAAGCAGGAGCTCGCGCACATGCGGCGCGATTGCGAGCTTGCCATGCGGCGCGCGCGCGACGGTGCGGTCGTCGAAATCCACTGGGACGTCATGCCACGATTCCTGGGCCGCTCTGACGTCGATCTGATCTGGGAATGGACAATTGAAAGTGAACTCGCCGGACGGCCCGCGCTTGACCTGCGCGGCGAAATGCTCCTTCTCGTCCTTGCCGTCCATGGCGGGTTCAAGCACGAGTGGACCCGCCTGAAATGGCTGGCCGATATCGCCCGGCTGATCGAGCGCGAGCCAAATCTGGACTACGGAGCGCTTGGGACGCTTGCTCGAAGCGAGGCGCACGAACAGACCGTTGGGCTTGGCCTTTATCTGGCCCGCGCCCTGCTCGACGCGCCCGTACCCGACGCGATCTTCGATCCGCTTTGCCGCGATGATAGAATCCTCGCCATGGCCGCGCTTACTCGCGGGCGAATGTTCAGGGCTGATTTTGGCCTGCCGGGATTCTCCGAGTGGCATGGCACGCTCCAACGCGATTTCACCAGCCACGGCGAATCGGCGCGTCTGGCGCAAAGCCGAACGGCCGCGCGCCGCGCCTACGTGCGCGCCGTCGTGCGCCCGGGCTGGAACGACCTTGTCTCGGTGCCGCTTCCAAAGGCCCTGCGCTCTCTTCATTACGCGATCCGCCCTCTGCGGCTACTCGTCCAGCATGGCGTTGGCCTTTTCACGCGACTTCGATAGCGCGTCCGCGTCGCGATGCTTGATGACTCACTGGCATGGCGTGTTAGAATCACGGCCTTGATCCGATTCGATGAGTGACGCGATCTGATCCGCAGACGCCGATGTGTCTGCAATGCGACCGCCGAGGGAGAACCGTCATGGCTGAAGTCCGCGCTGAGGCACGTCCGTTTAGCCTCAGAACTGTCACCGGAGCGCAGATCGACGTGAGTCCTGCTTCGGGCGGGACCGGGGCATCGAGCGCGGCGGGCGCACCGGTAAAGCTGCTGGTGTTCTTCACGACCGATTGCCCGACCTGCCAGCTGACCCTGCCTTATCTGGATAGGCTCTACTCTGCGCTCGGCGGATCAGCGCAGGTGGTTGCGATCTCGCAGGACCCACCTGCCGCGACCGAACGATTTGTCCGGATGCTGGATCTTGCGCTACCCGTGCTGCTCGACTCCGAGCTTGAGGTCACGCGTCAATACGATCCCCAAGCCGTGCCGACACTCATCGTCCTGGACCATGACCTCAACGTCGTCCGATCTGAAGTGGGTTTCTCCAAACAGGCGATTAACGAGATCGCCGAAGCGATGGCGAGCGCGGCGGGGCTTGAGGCCGCGGTCATTGCCCCCGAGCGCGACGGAGCGCCGGCCGCCAAGCCCGGCTGCGGATCGCGTCACCTCGAAGAAGGCCTGGCCGCGGGCGAGCTGCCCGCAAGCGATGCGGTGTACGTCAAACGCGGCCCGCGTGCGAGCCGCGTCGAGGTTCCGGCCGGCCATGACATCGATGACTTCTGCGCGGCGCAGGGGTTCGGCGATTTCCTGCCGGTCGTCCCGCCGACAGCGAAGCGAGTCGATGCAATGCTCGCCGCCACAGACCTTCCTCCCGAAGAAGTCATCGCGCTTCTCCCGCCCAATTACGGCATGGCGACCGTGGAGAAGATCGCGGCCAATGCCGTCATGGCCGGCTGTGAGCCGAAGATGATGCGCGTTCTGATCCCGCTGATACGCGCCGCGGCGGACGAGAAATTCAACATGCATGGCGCGCAGGCGACGACACACTTCGCCGCGCCCCTGATCCTGATGAACGGTCCGGTCGCCGCCGAACTGGGCTTCCACGGAGGGCGCAACCTGTTCGGCAACGTCGCACGGGCGAACACAACCGTTGGCCGCGCGCTGCAATTGATCCTGGCCAACATCGGCGGCGCGCGTTCAGACGGCATCGATATGTCCACGCTCGGCAACCCGGGCAAGTTCAGCTCCTGCATCGCCGAGAATGAGGCAGAGAGTCCCTGGGAGCCGTTCCGCGTTACCGAAGGTTTCGCCCCGGAGCAAAGCACGCTGACGCTCTACGCCTGCGAGCCGCCGGTCGGGGTATCCGAGCACATGACGCGCGATCCCGAACGCGTGATGCGTGCGCTGTGCCACGCTCTGGAAGGCGTCTGGACTTATACCGCGTGTATTGGTTTCGAAGCGCTGGTCGTCATCGGCCCGGAGCACGCAAAGACACTTGCGGCGGGCGGGCTCTCCAAGGGCGATGTCCGCAAGTTTCTTTTTGAGAATTCCGGAGTGGGTATGGACGCCATGGCCGAGGGCGTCGAAGGCTCGAAATTCAAGATGCTTTATCCGAAAATCACGATCGACGGCGAAGAGCGCTTCCAGAAATTTCGCAGTGAGCAAAGCATCCGGATCATCGTCGCCGGCGGGACGGCGGGCAAGTTCTCGGCCGTGCTCGGAAGCTGGGTCACGGGACCCATGGGCAGCCAGCTCGTGACGTATCCGATTGAGTGATGGGACGCAATCCGAAGAACCATCATCAAGGGAGAACGTAAATGGAAACGACGCTCGTCAACCCGCTGGATGAAACGCCCCGGCCCGAGGCCAAGGCGGCCGCGCGGCTCGATAGTGTCCGCGGCAAAGTCATCGGCCTGCTCGATATCAGCAAGGGCGGCGGCAAGGATTTCCTCGATCGGCTTGAGAAGCTTTTGCTCGAAGAGCATGGCGCCGCCAAGGTC
This sequence comes from Candidatus Sumerlaeota bacterium, assembly GCA_021772735.1. GTDB lineage: Bacteria > Sumerlaeota > Sumerlaeia > MVZB01 > JAJFLK01 > JAJFLK01. The sequence continues at coordinate 23,482 of JAJFLK010000465.1, forward strand.
GAGCGATTCTCCAAGCCGACGTTCACCAAGCCCGCTCCGGATCACATCATCGACCGCATCATGCGCGCGCAGGTCCAGGGCGTGATCGAAGCCCTGGCCGATTGAGGCTCGTGCACGACGTGCAGTATGCACGATACGATCCGACTTGAAAATATGGGCATCCCGTCGGTGGCCGTCGCGACTGATGAATTCCGGAACGCCGCGCGCGTTCAGGCCGCGAATCTCGGCCGCGCCGATCTCGAAGCCATCTATGTCGCGCATCCGATTCAGGATCAGACGAAAGAAGAAATTGAAGCTCGGGCCGACGCCGTCCACGCCGAGCTGGTCGCGCGGCTCACGGTGAGCTAACGG
>JAJFLK010000466.1 GCA_021772735.1 Candidatus Sumerlaeota bacterium
GAGGCCCAGCTCGATCGTTTTCTCGTCAAGGTCTCCGTCGGTTATCCCGAGTTCGAGCACGAAAGCGACATGCTGGAGCGGTTGCGCGAGGCTCATCCGGTCTCGTCGCTCAAGCCGGTCGTGAACGCTAAGACGGTCATGCAGTTGCTTCAATTTGTGACTCGCGTGCACGTGCACCCGCAGGTCAAAGATTATCTGCTGCGGATTGTCCACGCCACGCGCTCGACGATGAAGTTTGCCCTGGGCGCGAGCCCGCGCGCGTCGATCGCGCTTTACCGGGCCTCCCAGGCGATGGCCGCGCTCGAAGGGCGCAATTACGTCACGCCTGACGACATCAAGAAATTGATCGTGCCCGTGCTTGGGCATCGCGTGATCTTGAAACCGGAGTATCGCCTGCGAAAGGAATCTTCGAGCGGCGTGTTGGATGAACTTGTCGGGGCCATCGAAGTGCCGACGAAGCTGACGGGATTCTCTTCGGGACCGGACGAAGGCCCGATTTCCGGCGGGCCTGACGCGGTCGAGAAAGCGGCGTCATGAGCGCAAGGCTCAAATCGTTTTTGATGTGGGTCGCCTTGCCTGCGGCATTCATGGGGTTGGTGTTCGTCTTCGATGCAGGGTTGCTGGCGATCTGCTTTTACGCGTTCTTCATCGTCGTTGCGGCGGCGCGAATGATGTCCAGGGCGTGGCTGCGTCCGCTCGACGTCGAGCGCGAGGTGAGCGAGGATGTCGTTCGCATCGGTGATACGGTCAAGGTAATCGTGCGCCTGCTCAATCCCTCGCCGCTGCCGATCCTCTGGCTCTACGCCGAGGAGACGCTGCCGGAGCGGATGCTCGCGAGGGGGACAACCCGGCGGCTGCTTTTCATTCCTCCCGGGCGCAGCTTTTATCTCAATTACGCCGTCACCGTGACGCGTCGAGGCTGTTTTCAGTTTGGGCCCATCGTGCTAGAAAGCGGCGATGTCTTCGGTCTTTTCAAAAGGACGCGCCTCCACCCGCGCCGCGATTACGTGACGGTCCTTCCCGAGCATCATGTTATTGAGGATTTCCAGGTCGGCCAGCGCCGCAGGCTTGGCGACTTGACCGCCGCGCGGAGCGTTTTCGAGGATCCGACGCGTATCCGTGGGGTGCGCGAATACCGGCGCGGCGACGCCATGAAGCGCATTCACTGGAAAGCCTCAGCGCGGGCGGGGCAATTGCGCAGCAAGATTTACGATCCCGTGACCGAAGCCGGCGCGACGATCGTGCTGGATTTTCATCGGCGCTCCTGGCGCAGAGCCCGCTCGTTCGTGCCTGCCGGCGAGGAGGCCAAAATTGCCAGTGAGATCGGCGTCGAGATCTCCTGCACCATCTGCCGTTACCTGAGCGATGGCGGGTGGAAGATCGGTTTCTTCTCGAACGGCCGCGATCCGCTCGGGCTGCCGGGGATCACGATGGCCGAGGCCCGCGCGTCGGATTCATTTTCCGAAGCTCTGCGCGAGGCGCGGATGGGACGCACGGACGATCGGCTTGCGCCGATCTCGATTCGGGCGCGGCGCGGGCCGGATCAATTCGTGACGATTCAAGAAAGCCTGGGCCGTATCGCGAAAACTGATGGGCTCCCGATCGGAGAACTCCTGGCCGAGGAGCTGCCGTATATCGAGCGTGAGCAGGTGCTCGTTGTCGTGACCGGCGACGCCGAAGACGATTTCATCAACGCCATGCTCCGAGCGCGCGAACTCGGGTATCGGCTCATGGTGTTCGTCGTTTGCAATAACGAAGCGCACGACGCCGCGTTTGAGATTTTCACCGCTGCGGGAATCGAACTCTATCGAATGGACGAGGATTGGAGGTTACGCGAAATTGCAACGGGCCGTCGGTATTTCTAGCCTGATTGGCGCGATCTTCATCCCGCTATGTATTTGGGGGATGGTCTCCGCGCTGACGCTGCATTTGATCGAGATCCGGTCGATCTTCATCGAAGGCGGTGAGAATCGACTGCGCCTGGCGACGCTTGCCTTCGCCGCCGGGGTCGTTCTTGTGCAACGCCTCTCCGCGCAGGAGGGCAAATCGACGGCGAGCGCGTATGCCTGGGCGCTCGGGGCGGTCATCACGATGTTTGCCATGCACAACGCGTACGCCTATCGCCTGCCTGTTCATCCGATGATCGTGTTCGCTTTCAATCAGGCGATCTTCATGACGCTGTGGTGGGTGGGAAGGAAGCTGACCGCGACCTGTTCGGTCGATAGCGATGTGCAGATCACGGCTGCGGCAGATGCGGGGATCTTCTCGACGTTTGGTCGCGGCGCCAGGCGAGGCGAGGGGCCGAAGAAGCGCAAGGAGTTCGATCCCTTCGCCGATCCCGAACAGACTGCACTAGCCGAAGCGGCCGAAGCCGCGAAGCTCGAAAAAGATAAAGAGCAGCTTTGGACCAAGCGCCTGCCTGCGAATCATCCCGGGCGAATGATTTTCTATTTCTCTCTCGTGGCCGTTCCTGCATTCGGGCTGGGCGTTTATCTTTTCTCTCCGGATAGTCAGGGCCGATTTTATCTCGGCGCGCTTCTTTTCGTTTACATCTGGTGCGCCATCTCTTTGCTGTTTCTTTCAAGTCTGGCCCAGGTGCGTGCGTACTTCGTGACCCGGGGCGTGACGCTCCCCGAGCAAATCGGCATCCCCTGGCTCGGCCTCGGATTCGCGCTAGTCTCGCTCGCCGTGATCGCGGCGTTCCTTCTGCCGCAACCGGCGACGACATCCGGGCTATATGTTCGCGATAGCATCGTCAGCGTTTATCACGGCTGGGAGTCCAGCCGGGGGATTAATGATTCGGTCGGGGGCCCCGAATCCGAGATGAAGGCGCACCGGTCGAGTGATGCGGGAAAGAACGGTTCTTCGGGCAACGACCGCATGACGCATGAGCGGGTCGATCAGATCATGGCCGAGCGCGGCAAGGCCGTCGAGGGCACCGGAGATGAATATGCCCAAAGCGTGCATAAGGCTGAAGGCGGGCGATACGAGAATTACCTACGCCTGCGTGCCGATGCGAACGAGACGCTGGGCAAGGTGATGTCGGTCGTCGTGAAAGTCGTCTTGGTCATCGGGGGCATCGCGGCGCTTATTGTGATCTACATCCTCCTCATGTCCTTTATCCGCTCTGCTCGCGAGGGCATGGCGGGCCTGGTCTGGCGCCGAGGAAAGAAAGTCAGAAAGCGACGCAAGAAGAAGCGTCGACCTGGCGAGCCTGAATTCGAGCCCGTCCGGTTCCGCAAATTCGCCGATCCCTTTTTGGGTTCGCATGCCCTGTCTGATGGGGATGCGATCGTGCGGTATCTGTGGGAAGCGATGCTGGCGTATTGCGCCGATGGTGGTGCGCCGTGCGCCCCGGATCAGACGCCGCGCGAGTTTGTGGAGTCAGGCGCCGAACCACTTGATGGATTTGAAGCGCCGGCCCGATTCATTGCCGATATTTTCACATTCAGTGAATACTCGAGCCAGCCGATTCCGGAGGCCATGTTCCCGGAATTAAAGCGGTTTTGGAGTGATCTTGCTCGGCATGCCGGAGCGCTCGGCTGATTTGCGAACTGATTTCGTTATAGTTAGATGATCCGGTCGAATTCAGGGAACTCCGGGCGCGCGCCGCTGTCAAAGCAGCATAGACGGGGCGCCCGGCCCGGGGCTTCCAAAGCTTCAAAGAAAATGGCCGGACTTTACGCCTCGAACTGCTCGCAGCCGAGAGGCTGCCAGGGAGATCGAAAGGAGATCGACCGATGTTAGTTAAAATCAATCAGACAGCCATATGGATCTTCACTCTCGCGCTGATCGCCTGGGGCGGGTCGACCGCCAATGCACAGCGCACGTTTGAGCCTCGCCGCTCTTCGGGGGGCGATCGCAAGGTTGAAACAACAAAGACCGAGCCGAAAAAAACGACGACGAAGCAGGCGCCGATCAGGTCGTCCGCGAACGCCACTGAAGTGCGGCGGCACGCCGGAACGCTGACCGAAGATGCGCAGTATCTGCTCGACGCGGCAAAGAAGACCAAATTCAAAAGCCCGAAAGTTCGCGATCAGGTCCTGCGCTCAGTGGGCGAGTTCAATGAGAAGAGCCGGTCCTTCAGGCAGCAGACGGCGAATCGTCGCGGGGA
>JAJFLK010000467.1 GCA_021772735.1 Candidatus Sumerlaeota bacterium
CGGTATTCGAACTTATCGACGGCTTTCATAAGGCCGATATTGCCTTCCTGAATGAGATCTTCGAGCGGCATGCCGCGGCCTCGAAATTGTTGGGCGATTCGGATGACGAACTTGAGATTGCAACTTATAATCGTCTCACGCGCTGACTCCTCACCGTGAGAGAGGCGCTCGAAGAGTTCGACCTCCTCCTCACGCTTGAGGACGCGGTTCTTCCCGATCTCGTCCAGGTAAGTCTTGAGGCTGGAGTCGGCGGTCTTCATTCAGTATCCCCCTTCGGGCCTTGGAGTTTCCTGACCTCCATAGGAGCAAATTGAATACCAACAATGGGAGCACCCACCGATTGAGACGATTCAATCGCATCTACATATAAACCAGTAGTTTATAAATTTCAGGCGAGGCCTTTCCTTTTGCAATCACGCCATGCCGCGCACATATTATGTGCACTGGGCAATAAGACCCACACGCCTGTGCGGATTTTCGCACGCATGAATTGGATGAGATTCGGCCTCAAATGCGAGTCCAATGCTCCGGCCAAGGTCGACTCGCTTGCGTCACAGGCGTATAACTCATCGTTATGGCCCGAACGAACCTTACAATCCCCATTTACCTCTGTGCGGCGTTGGTGGTCTTCGTTGCGATGGGGGGCGTTATCGCCGCCTACGGCTTCGGGACAGACGTATTTGACAGGCTCGCCGAGGGAGAACAATCGGCGACGGCGCGGCTGTCCGTCTGCCGGCTCAAGATCATCTCCAACGTGGATCGTCCCAAGGGCATTATCGCGGTGGCGGAGTCGCTGGTTTGCGCCGGAGGCTCCGGGGGAGGTCCGGTGGCCATGGCGTTGGCGGGCGAATCGTCGGGTCGCCTTCGCAGTGCCCACGTTTGGCTCGCCCTGGACTCCGAAGCTCGGGGCCTTCCCCAATTGGCCCGGCGCCACGAGCAGGTCGTGATCGACTCTGCGGAGAGGGCGATCGCCCGGAACAACACAGCCGGCCGCATCGCCATTCTGGATTCGTTACTCGCGCCTTATGAGGAGTGGCTCATCTGGTCGCGAGTCCACTGGAAGCAGGCCGATCAGATTCAGGCGTTTGAGGCGCGGCTCGATCCAATACCGTGAGCCCTGGCATCACTGCGATTGAGCTTGTTAAGGAGTTATGAAACATGAGCGATTTTCTGGAGGTCAAGTGCCCGGATTGCGGCATCGTGCTCGTCGTGAATCGGCGAACGGGCAAGACGGTCGAAGTTAAGAGATCGATCATCGAGGATACGACCGGGGATCGATTCAAAGACGCGGAGATTAAGATCAAGACCAGCGCAAGTGCGCTTGAGAAAAAGGTCGCCGAGGCCAAAGCCCGCGAGGCCGGCAAGATGGATCGCTTGAACGCAATGTTCGCCGAAGGGCTTGAGAAAGCAAAGTCCGAGGGCGAGGTCGAACGACCCGTCAATCCGATGGATCTGGATTGACCGCTTCGCGGGTCCGGCCCGCAAAAAGCATCACCACGATTAAAACCAGAGTCGCGATCGAGAGAGTGCGAAACCAGCCGAATGGAGCCGGCGGGGCGTAAGAGAACTCGACACGGCTTGTCCCGGCTTCGAGCTGAACGGCCATAAGCGCGTGCGAGGCGATCTCGATCGGCGCGGGCGATCCATTCACTTGTACGCGCCACCCGGGGTATCGGCTTTGCGAGAGAATCAGCGGCGCGGCCTCGGGGAAATCGGTTTCATAAACGAATCGATTCGGCCCCTCTTCGATGGGAATGACTTTGAACCGGTCGTCCTTCTTGAACCGATGGGCTACGATGGTCGGCGTAACATTATCGAAACGAAATCTGCCGAGAACCAGATCCAGGGCCATGCCGGGTGGGTACGCCGCATATGCGAGCCCGCGATAGTCATCATTGCGATGAACGAACAGCGGACCTTCGGGAAAATCTAGCCGACCGATCACGCGAAGCCCTGGCTCGGCGGAAAGATCGTTATAATCCAGCACGAGGCTTGCGGCCATCGGCGTGAGGAGCAGCGGCTCGGCGATCTCCGGGACGTGCATCGCGCCCAGTGGATTCAAGTCGGGCGGGAGCCCGGCGAGATGATTGAACCACTCCCCTATCCAGCGGGCATTGACGGGGTCATAGCCCCGAGCGTCGGCGAGGCCCTGCATCAGAAGAATATTGCGAAGCACTTCGGGCTGATTCTGGTCGAAACGCCAATCGAGAAGGCTGTCCATCCAGAGCACGCGACCGCCATCGGCCTCGTCCTTGAGCACACGCACGAGATCGGATTGCGGGTAATGAGTTTCGGCGTATTCGCGCACCGGCGTGGACGGCTGATTGGGCCATGAGAAAATGGCGAGCTCGACGGCGGCCAACACGGCGGGCGCCCAGGCCAAGCCAAACCGCTTCGCCGAGCCGCGCGAACACAAGTAACCAAGGCCGCTGAGCGCCGCCCCCGCAAGCACGACGAACGCTCCGCCGCGAACACTGTGCCCCAAAAGATCGCGAGCGAATTCGCCCGTGGTGCGCCCGCGCGTTACATCGTCCGCGATGTCTATGAAAGGCGCGTCCAACAACAGCCAAAGCGACTCACGGCTTGAATAAACAACCGCAAGCACGAGCGCGCCCAAAGTGCCCAGCAGCAGCGGGGTCGCAATGAGTGTATCGCGCTTGCCGGGTCGAGATGCTGCGGCGCGGAATCCATCGAGCCCGATCGCGGCGAGCAACGCCGCACAAAACGAGAAGCCGAACATCAATCGCGCGGTCACGCGGAAGCTGTCGAACCCGGGCAGGATCTTCCAGAGCAATGCGAAGACGGGCGAAAACCGGCCGGGCGCCATCAGAAGGGCAAAGATCACGAGAGCAAGAGCGACCGCGGCCAGACGGCGATGCAAGCCGCGCGTTCGATCGTCGCCCCCGGCCTCGCCACGCAGGCCGAACCACGCGCCCATGGGGACCAGAATGAGGATCGACCATAGCGTCATGTAATTGCAGGCCTCGGAGAAACCCACGCCGCTGCCCCAATATCGGGAGGGATCGTCGCCGGGCCCATACATTCCGGGGTTGATCATGAGCCCAAGATGGTTAGACCCCAGCGACCCATCAGTGATGTAATCCCACGAAGCGCCCACGCTGCGGTCGTATGAGACGCGGATCATATCCCAGGTCTGGAACGTCTGGATGGACGTCAGAGCCAGGGCGATCACGAAGGCCGCCGCGACGAGCGCGAGGCCCCGCACCGCGCGGACAACGGCACGTGCTCTCCTCCCTTCGCTCGCCTCACCTGTGCCAGGCGCGTCCGGACCGAACCCGGCCACCGGCAACGCGAAGGCAAACGCGAGGACGATGAGCCAGGAGTAGTAAGTGATCTGCGGCGAGCCGGCCAGGAGAGACATCGCGAGAGCGATCGCCATAAGCGCGACCGACCGCGCTGCGGGGCGTGCGTAAATTTGCACCAGGGCGAGCAGGAGCCACGGCAGCCATGAGGCGACGTAAATGAAGAGCACGACCCCGGCCAGGAGCTTTGTTGTCAGGAATCCTGAAAATACGAATAGCACGGCGAACAGCGCCGATGCCGCTTCAGAAAGCGCCCAGCGGCGGCCCAGCAAATAGCAACCCGCAAGACCCCAGGCCGCGTGCCCAATAAGCAGCAGCGCGAAGCCGAGAGGCAGCGGCAGCAGGTGGTGTATCCAGTTCGGCGGATACAAGATGCCGACTTGAATATCGGCCATCAGCGGCCGTCCGAGGAACGTCCAGGGATTCCAATAGGGCACGTCGCCGAGGCGAACCGAATCGTGGACGATTTTCTGATACGGAATGTATTGAAGAACGGTGTCGTCACCTGAGGGAGCTTGGCCGACAAGGTATCGCCCGTAGACGAGCAGCAGCGCGGCGGCGAGGAAGGACAGCGCAACCCAATGACTACTGCGACCCGGGGAATCGCCGCGATTCATGCTCGAACGCCCGGCTGCCTTGAGCGCGTGGCCGGGCGGCGTTTGCGGCCTTTACCGCCCTTGGACTTGGATCCGGAGCCGCTCTTTTTCGTCAGAGGCGATTGGACGAATGCTATCTCGATGGCCTCTTCCAGATTGCGAACCGGGGCAAAATTCATCGCCTCGCGGACCTCTTCAGATATTTCCTCGATCTCCGGCACGTTCTCGAACGGAATGATTACGGTGGTCAGGTGCTGACGGTGGGCCGCGATGGCTTTCTCTTTGAGGCCGCCGATCTTCAGGACGCGCCCGTGCAAGGTCAGCTCGCCTGTCATCGCGATGTCGTTGCGAACCGGACGCTTCGTCAGCGCTGAAAGCAGCGAGATGGCGAGGGTCACGCCGGCCGAGGGGCCGTCCTTAGGGATCGCTCCTTCGGGAACATGGATGTGAATATCCAGATTCTTGTAGAAGGAGCCCGCGAGGCCGAAATCCCCGGCGTGCGCACGGATGTAAGACAGAGCCGCCTTGGCCGATTCCTGCATGACCTCGCCGAGCTTTCCGGTCAGCGTGAGGCCACCCTTGCCGGGCATGAGCGTGGTTTCGACCGGCAGCAACTCGCCGCCGGCTTCGGTCCAGGCCAGGCCGACCGCGACGCCGACATCCTCGACCGCGTGAAGTTCCATATCGTGAAAGCGCACGGGCCCCAGTAGCTCGCGAACGATATCCGGCGTAACCTTGACCGACTTCACTTCGGCGTCTGAGACGATCCGGCGGGCGACCTTGCGGCAGATCGACGCGATCTCGCGTTCCAGGTTTCGGACTCCCGCCTCATGCGTATAGGCGCGGATAATCGTCTTGATCGACTCATCGCTGAAAGGAAGCTTGCGCTGGGTGAGCCCGTGGGCCTTGACCTGCTTCTTCAAGAAATGGTTTCGAGCGATGTGGGCCTTGTCGACCTCGGTGTAACCGGGCAGCCGAATCAGCTCCATCCGATCGAGCAGGGCATGGGGAATCCCGGCGGTCGTGTTCGCTGTCGTGATGAACATGACCTTGGACAGATCGAAATCGACTTCGAGGTAGTGATCGTTGAAGGCCTTGTTTTGCTCCGGATCGAGGGCTTCGAGGAGCGCCGAGGCGGGATCGCCGCGAAAATCCGCGCTCATCTTGTCGATCTCGTCGAGCAGGAAGACCGGATTTATCGACGCGGACTTTTTCATGGACTGAATAATCTTGCCCGGCATGGAGCCGATATACGTGCGCCGATGGCCGCGAATCTCGGCTTCGTCACGCACACCGCCCAGCGAGAACCGCACGAATTTGCGTTTCAGAGCGCGGGCGATCGAACGTGCCAGAGAGGTCTTGCCCACGCCCGGAGGACCGACAAAGCAAAGTATCGGACCCCGCATATCCTTGACGAGTTTGTGGACCGCCAGGTGCTCGATGATCCGTTCCTTGACCTTCTCCAGTCCGTAGTGATCGGCGTCGAGAACCTTCTGCGCTTTGTCCAGATCGAGGCGGTCGCGGGTAGTCTTGCCCCAAGGCAGATCGAGCAGCCACTCGATATAGGTCCGGCTCACCGTTGCCTCGGGGCTCAGGGGCGCCATGCGAGAAAGCCGGCTCAGCTCGCGATAACACTTCTCGCGGGCGGGCTCATCCATCTTGGATTTATCGATCCGGTCCTGGAACTCTTCGAGCTCCATGTCCTCATCGCCGCCCAGGCCAAGCTCGCTCTCGATCACCTTGAGCTGCTCGTTCAAGAAGTAATCTTTTTGACTCTTGCCGATCTGGTTCTTGACCTGACTCAAGATCTGGTTCTCAAGCTTGAGCAGCTCATTATCGGCAGCAAGAAGGCGAGAGAGGATCTCCAGCTTCTCGTCGACATCGAGCGCTTCGAGAACCCGCTGTTTGTCTTCGGACCTGAAGGCGGCGTAATTCGCGATCGCATTGCAAAGTTGCAGTGCGTTATCGAGGCTCTTGATCGAACCCGCAAGATCCTGAGGCACCTTGTCCGAAAGCGAAGCGTAATTCTCAAAGAGGGACAGAACGGTTCGCATCAGCGCCTTGGTCTCGCGCGAGTCGTCGTCGAAGAAATCCAGCTTGCGCACGAGCCCGCTCAGGTGCTCGGTGTCCGGGTCGAACCGCTCGACGCGGCCAACCCAATCGCCCTCGACCAGCACCTTGGCCGAGCCATCGGGCAAACGAAGAACCTGGATGATGTCCGCTACCGTGCCGACGCGATATAGATCCCGGGCGATGGGCAGATCGACGGCTGAGGACTTCTGGGCGACGAGGAAAACGCGCTTGTCTTTGGCAAGCGAAGCCTCAAGGGCAAGCAGCGACTTGTGACGCATGATGAAAAACGGCGTCACGCTGCTCGGAAAGATGACAATCTCCTTGAGCGGGATGATCGGGAGGCGGACTGATCTGGCCATTCGGGGTTACCTTTGGTGGGAGGGGCGGGTGGCAGGCTTGCCGGACCGGCTCGGATTGGGCCTCGGCGCGGTGGGTGGAATCGCCCGACGCGCGGACGGCACCCGGTGCAAGCTTATATTGGCCCTCCGAATGTGTAAATCGTATTATGACGTATCAGGGTGGAGATTCACGCGAGCGGACCCTGAT
>JAJFLK010000468.1 GCA_021772735.1 Candidatus Sumerlaeota bacterium
TCAATGCGAAATGGTTGATGGCGATACTGCCGAAATTCATATCGAGACTTGGTCCTACCCGTATGGCGGCCTGAACCCGTTAATGGGACTGGTCGAAGGCTTTGGGTTTTTTGTGCTCGGGGTGAACGAAACCGGCGAGTACTCACCCCGTAAAGAACTGGATAGAAATCGGCGGAAATGACGCATGCGATGACGAGGCGATTTGGACTTGAAATCAAAAACCAAACGCTGGCTTCTGCCTCTCTTCGTCCTCGCCATCGTCGTCTTCGTGGGGCTCAACGTGCTCGCATACACTCACGCTCATGCCATGATGAATTTCACTTCGGGAGGGGCTCGGACCGATAAACCCGAGGCTCTGTCTTTCTTCACCAAATCCAAACTCATATTCTCCGGCGTCAACATCCCCCGGCCGATCAGCGCGCTGCCGCCCTCCGATCTCGGGGACGATTGCGTCGAGCTAACCATCATCGCGCCCGAAGGCATGACGCTCTCGGCCTGGTATTGCGATCGCGGTGAAGCCACGCCGTTGGTTATCCTTTTCCACGGTTACGCGGCGGAGAAGACCGGCCTACTCCCCGAGGCGAAAGCCCTTCTCGATCTCGGCGCTTCGGTCTTGCTTGTCGATTTCCGGGGGTCGGGCGGATCATCGGAATCGTATACGACCGTTGGCGTTCGTGAAGCCGATGATGTCGCGGCTGTTTTCCGTTACGCGAGCGACGATCTTTCACACCCCTCGTTCGTTCTGTTCGGACAGAGCATGGGCGCCGTTTCTATACTGCGCGCCGTGCACCACCACGGAATCGAACCGGACGCCGTCATCCTGGAAGCGGTGTTCGATACCTTGTTGAACACGGTGCGCAACCGATTCTCGGCCATGGGTGTGCCGTCACTTCCGGGCGCCGAGGCGCTGGTGTTCTGGGGCGGGATGCAGCGTGGATTCAACGGCTTCGCTCATAAGCCGGTCGATTATGCGGAATCCTTGACGTGCCCAGCCCTATTCATGCACGGCGCCGACGACCCCAGAGCGACGCTCGCCGAAGCGCGCAGGGTTTACGCTGCCGCGTCCGGCCCGAAGACTTTCGCCGAGTTCGACGCCGTCGGACATGAAGAATACGTCTCGAAGTATCCGGACGATTGGCGAGCCGAAGTCGCGGACATTATCGAGGCGGCGGAACAGTGACGACGGTGAACCAACGCCGGCGTGCGACTCGCCTTACACCTCACTCGGCTTTACAGCCCGTGTAATTTCGCCAGGTGTCCCAACAATTGCTTGCGGAGGCTCCCATGGATCGTATTATCCTGTGCTCCGGGGTCGCCGTCGCCGCTCAGGTTTTCTGTCCGGGATTACGAAACACTAAGAAGACAAGGCCCGGCGGACGACGCTCCGAATACCGCATCGATTCATTTCGCTTTGAGGGGTATCGACCATGACCGCCAGCGCCGCACATAGCGCCGCCGAGGGCCCCACGCCGACGCCCCCAGACGACCCCATTGCCGCTGCCGAAGATCGGTCGATGATCACCGTGCAGCAGCATATTTTCGAGCAGCAGCGGCATCACTTCCCCGCGGCGACGGGTGAGTTTTCCTGGCTCCTTTCTGGGATCACGCTGGCGACCAAGCGCGTCCAGGCCAAGGTCCGGCGCGCGGGCCTGACCAATCTTCTGGGTACCGAAGGCGAGGTCAACGTTCAGGGAGAGGTCCAGCAAAAGCTCGATGTCTACGCCAACGATGTGCTGATCCAGGCGCTCTCGAGCCGAGACTGCGTCGGTGTGCTCGCGTCGGAAGAGAACGATCATCCGATGGCCGTCGCGCGCAATCAGATGAACGCGAAATACGCCGTCGTCTTCGATCCTCTGGATGGCTCTTCGAACATCGACGTGAACGTCAGCGTCGGGACGATTTTCTCGATCCTCCGGCTGCCGGGTCACTCCCACGGCGGAGACAGGACGGATGATCTCCTCCAGCACGGCTACCGGCAGGTCGCGGCGGGTTACGTGTGTTACGGCTCCTCGACGATTCTCGTTTACACGGCCGGGATGGGCGTTCACGGGTTCACGCTCGACCCATCGATCGGCGCGTTCGTGCTGAGCCACGAGAATATGACGATGCCCGAGCGCGGCAAATACTACTCGGTCAACGAGGCATACCGGGATTCGTTCCCGCCCGAGTATCGCACGTACCTGGATCGGCTTCGGACCGGCAAATTTGGCGATCCATACGGGCTGCGGTACATCGGATCGTTGGTGGCGGATTTCCACCGGACGTTGCTCAAGGGCGGAATTTTCCTGTATCCGCCGACGAGCTCGCACCCCGAGGGCAAACTCCGGCTGCTCTATGAGGCCAACCCTATTGCCTTCATCGCCGAGCAGGCTGGCGGGATGGCCAGCGCCGGAAGCGAGCGCGTCCTGGATATCAAGCCGACTAGTATCCATCAGAGGACGGCGCTGATCGTCGGCAGCAAGTCCGAGATGGACGAATTCGAGCGTTGCATCAACGGCCGGGGCTAAGAATCAAGATTTCGTCTCCCACTCCGCCTGCCGATTAGCAAGTCATAGGTCCGCGTGGGCACATCTAGCTTTGCGATACTCCCCTACTGATTCGATTGCGCTTATGGCGGTGTTTCCTGCGCTGTGGCCTGCGGGACAATATTTCACATAGGACTAAAGCGAAGAGGCGCAAGGTTCGAAAAGAATTAAGGGGACTCGATAGAGGCGGGGCAGCGTGATCGAATTATCCCGCGTCGGATAAGTCATAGCCTGACGAAACTGACGCGCGACCGATTCCGCTGACCGGTCCCACATGGAGACGAAAATGGAAATCACGACCGAGACCACAGAAGGACTCACGATCGCGCATATCACGGGCCTCATCAATAGCGATGAGCTCCGCGAGAACCCGGCCTTCTCGGGCGCGGAGGGCGACCTGGTAATTGATCTGGGGGCAGTTGATTTTCTCGATAGCTCTGCGCTCGGCGCGCTGGTCGGCGTGATTCGGATGGCGAAGGAAGCGGGAAACAAAGTGATTGTGGCCGCGCCCACGTCCATCGTGGTCAAGACTCTCCGGATCACAAACATCCATCGCATCGTCACGATCGAAGATACGGTTCAAGCCGCAGTGGCGAAATGCGCGGCCTGAGGCCTGGCTGATCGCCGACGAGGCGATCGGAGCCCCCACGAACACCAACCCCTAAACATCGTCCAGCAGCTCCGGTTCGGCCGGCTGCGGGACCGTGATCGAGCAATCGCCTCGAACCTGGTGAAAGCAAGCCAGGCGGCATCCTTCGGCTATCAGTTTCTTGTTTAGAAGCCGGCGGTCCGAGGCCACCGGCTCAGGGACGGCGCCCTCGTAAACGATTCGGCATTTACCGCACTTGCCCATGCCGCCGCAATCGTTGTGCAAATCGATGCCGTGCTCGTTAAGAACTTCGAGCATGAGCCTTCCTGGATCGGCACGGATCGCTCCAAAGTCCTCGACGGTAATTAGGCACTTCTTTAGCATAAGCACAGGTCGCAAGAGGCGGCACCAGATCGAGAGGGCGGCGCGACTCGATCACGAATGCGCGCCTCGGAGCCCGGTTCCGCAGGCGCATGATTCCGCGATGACTCCAGATCGAATGAACCGAAAAAAAGACAATCCACCGGCGCGAACCCGCGGCCGCGTGCTCATCATAGACGATGAAGCGGCAATGGGCCATATCCTGAGCAAAAGCCTGCGGCTCGACGGCTTCGAGGTTCTGACCCATACAGACCCCATGGAGGGGTTCGCCGCAATCGCCAAGGAGCAACCCGACGTCATCCTGACGGATGTCCGGATGCCGGGGATGACCGGCATGCAATTGCTCGAACAGATCAAGGGCGAACACCCGGAGATTCCGGTCCTGCTAATGACCGCGTTCGGCACGGTCGAAGACGCCGTTCGTGCGCTCAAGGCAGGGGCCTTCAATTTCATCACGAAACCCTTTCAGCATGAGAGCCTCGTGCATCAGATCGAGCTCGCGCTCGACCGGCGGCATCTGGAGCAGGAGAACATCCGGCTCTCCGAAGGAACCTATGAGGAGGAGGACGGGCAGCGGCTGATTGGAAGTTCAGTCGAGATCGGGCGCGTGCGCGAATTGATCCTGCGGGCAGCGCAGACCGACAGCGCGGTCCTGATTACGGGCGAAAGCGGCGTCGGCAAGGAACTGGTCGCCCGGGCGATCCATCGCCTGAGCCGTCGTCACGAGCAACATTTCGTCGCGGTCAACTGCCCTGCGATCCCTCCGACGCTGATCGAGAGCGAGCTCTTCGGGTACGAACGCGGGGCATTCACAGGCGCGGATCGGACGAAGATGGGATTGATCGAATTATCCGCCGGCGGAACCCTGTTCCTTGATGAGATTGCCGAGATCCCCAGCGAGATCCAGGTCAAGCTCCTGCGAGTTTTGCAGGAGCACGAGGTCCAGCGGGTCGGGGGGCTCAAGCAGATCCCCGTCAACATTCGGGTCGTCTCAGCGACAAATCGAGTTCTAGACGAAGAGATCGCCGCGCGGCGCTTCCGGACGGACCTGTATTACCGCCTCAACGTGATCCCGATCGTCGTGCCGCCGCTCCGCGAACGTTCCGTGGATATTGAAGATCTCGCCTCGCATTTCCTCGCGGTCTGGGGACGAAAAAATCATCGGCCCGGCATCCGCCTCGGCGACGACATGATTGAAATCTTTCGATCCTACGATTGGCCGGGAAACATCCGAGAGCTGGCGAATACGCTCGAAGCGGTGTCGGTGATGGCCCAGGGCGATGTCATCACCAAGGAGGATCTGCCGCCGGGCTTCCTTCACGGCGGCCGCACGAGAATCGGGCAAGCTAAAAACGGAGATGGCCCAGACGCGGACAAGGTCCAATGGCCGGTCGAGTATAAAGAGGCTCGCCGTGAGTTCGAACAGGCCTACCTGAATCAGTTGCTCAGCCGTTGCGGGGGCAACGTCGCCCAGGCGGCCCGGACTTCGGGAGTCTCGCGGCGCAGCCTGTATGAAAAATTCGATCGATATGGGATGAATAAAGGCAACAGCGAGTAAGAGCTGCGTGCTTGACTGGGTCGACGCTCGGGTTGCGGCCTCCCGTTCCGTGTGGTAAAACCGTGCCGCCCTTACCCCATCGATATGTAAGGTCGGGGCGCAAGACAGGCCGAACCGAAATCACATGCCACATGGCATCCCACGAAGATTATCTGGAGTATTTGGAACGCCACAAGGCCGGCGGCGCCGGGCGCAAAGAGATGGATCGCGTCCGGTTCGCCGAGCTCTCCGATGAATATGAGAGGCTGATACGGCGGATCGATCCGCATGATATCCAGCTCGACGAATGGAAACGCGGCGACGAGCTGCGGTTTCTCCTCAT
>JAJFLK010000469.1 GCA_021772735.1 Candidatus Sumerlaeota bacterium
TGAGTACATTATGGATCAGGCTCCGGCCGAATTCCAACAAATCGGGTGGCCGCTGAGACGCGCCTGGCGGAGTCCGAGAGCGGCGTCAGGATGAAACGAGCTGCCGCAGGCGGCGGGCGCCGGCCTTCATGTAGTTCACGGCGACTCCCGGGCTCCCGGCCCGTGCCAGGGTCCGCGCGATATACCTGGGCCGCAGAAACATCCCGAGCAACGCCTTGCGCCGCCACTCGGTCAGCTCTTCGCTCGATAGCTCGTGAGTCCGAACGGCGGCCCGAGCGTATCCGCTTTGATCGGGATCGGATTCGTAAAGGCCCTCGGCCACTGCGATCTCATAGAACTCGGTGCCGGGCAGCGGGTATGCGATGTTAAAATCGAAGAAGTCCGGATCGAGTTTGGCAAGGAAATCGCGCGTCACTTTCAATGTCTCGTGCGTCTCCCATGGCAGTCCGATCACCATGAACGCGTGGACGCGAAGGCCGTTGCGCTTGCAGGCGGCAACCGCGTTTTCGGCCTGTTCGAGCGTCGCGCCCTTCTTCATCTTGTCGAGCATATCCTGACTGCCCGATTCGATTCCGAACGCCACGACCCAGCACCCGGCCCGCTTCATGGCCGCCGCTCGCTCATCGTCGATCGTGTCGACGCGGCTGTTGCAACCCCAATGGAGATCGAGTTTTTTCTCGACAATGAGGGAGCACAGCTCGAGCACCCACTTCTTGTTCATTGTGAACGTATCGCCGTGGAACAGAAATTCGCGGATGCCCTGATCGTTGATACATTGCTCGATCTCGGCGACGACGTTTGCGGGCGTGCGATATCGGACACTGAATCCGGAGATGACGCCTGCCGGGCAGAAGATGCAGTGGGCGGGGCAGCCGCGATTGCCATGGATGACGGTCAGAGGATTGCCGGTCTCTGGGCTGATGTATATGGAGTTATCCAGGAGATCGCGGGCAGGGAACGGCAGATCGTCGAGATCCTCGATCACCGGGTGGCCGGGATTACGGCGAATCCTGGGGTCCGTGCCATTGCCGGTCTCATCGCGGTAGATGACACCCGGCAGCGACTCGAGCGCCTCGCCGCGGTGGTACTTCTCAAGGACCCGCTCGATCTCGCCGTGGAAGCCGACATCCAATTCCGGATATGCTTCCATCGCATCGATCCCGAGGGCTTCCATGTATTCGCCCTTGGCGGCGGTCAGGACGTGGTCGCCGAGAGTTTCCTTCGCGGCCTGGCATGCCTGGAAGTCGCCTTCGGCCGTCGCGGTGACGACGTTGATCAGGACGAAGTCGGGTTCGATCGATTTCAGATCATTCAGATATTCATCCCAGCCCATGCCGAGCGCGGGGTAATCGCGAATAAAGACTTCGGCCCCTGCGTTGCGGAGGACTGCGGCGATGGTCGCCAGCTCGATCGGAGGGAAAGTGATCTGGACCGTCTGGTCTTCGATCTTGCATTGGCAGCGATCGTCGCGTCGATACAGGCCGGTCGGCGGGTTGACCAGCATGGCGCGTCCAAACCGGGCTCCGGCGCGACGATCGAGATCCAGCTCTGTTACTAGTGATGTCCGCACCCGGTTCTCCCACATGGCGGTGGCCAAGTCTAGTTACGCTCGCCAATCGATTTTAGCGGATTAGGTGGTGCCGACGGTAGTGAAAAGTGAGTCAGCGGTTGAAGTGAGAGGGGCGAAATAAAAAAAGGGCTTGTGATTCGATGTGAATCACAAGCCCCTGGCAACTTAAGCCGAGAGAATGGAAACCCGTGAGGGCCTCAATTCACTACTGCTTGACACGCCAGACATCACCCTGAGAGGTGGTGCCGTTGGTCGGATCGTAAGTCGCGTCGATCAGCGTGGCTGAAGGCACACGGTTGATGCCAGGCGCGTAGTAATTGGTCTCTACGCGCGGAGGCGAACCCGCGGAAACGAGGAGATCCCCGCCGCCCAAGATTGCTCCGGCTGCACCGTTATTAATCCCACTGTCACGTTCGTCGACATCCGGCCCGAAGGACCAGAGGATCCAGCCCGAGTTGGCCGCGACGACTCCGAGACTCGACTGCGGGGTTGAGTAGTTGAAGCTCGCGCCCGAGGTCTTGGCAAACGGATCGACGAAGATACTCGTGATGTAGGCGATCGGAGTTGTGAGCGTCTGAAGACGATCAGCTCCGTTCGATTTGCGACGTAACGTAGGCATCTCTAAGAGAGCACCACTGGGATCGGTCAGACCTGTATTGACGCCATAGCCGAAATCGGCACTGGCCTCCGTTGAACTATCGTTTGCCGGGTAAGCGTTGGTGTCCACATAGTAGGACTCCAAAGCCGTGGCAAGCGAGCGCTGGTCTGCCTTAACGCGCGACACCTTTGCACGAACCTGGGCTTCCAGGAAGTTCGGCACCGCGATCGCAGCAAGGATGGCAATAATTGCCACCACGATCAAAAGCTCGATAAGTGTAAAACCTTTTCGCATCATAGATAAATCCCTCCTTTCTTGCGTTGGAGTGCGTAAGCTTTGGCTAAAAAAAGCTTGGGGTCGAGTAGACCAGATGCGGGGTATCGTGTCAAGCGTCAATTTAAGGAAGTTTTGCTCCGTTTTATCGGGGCCCGAGGCGCTGAATTCGGCTCGCTATCGGCTCAGCAAGTGCACGATCAGGGCCAGCGCAAGCGTCACGCCGATGAATTTTCCCCAGCGCCGGAGCGTTTCCTTGAAGATGACGCGTGCGTCATTGTTTTCGTTCACACTCACCGCCAGGCAGACGACACCGGACAGATAGAGCAGAGAGCCCAAGTGGAGGAGGCCGACCGTTGTCATGGCGCTTCGGCCTCTCCTGAGCCCGTGCTCGGAACGAGACGCCGCGAGGCGTTCACGACGCGGTCGTAGAAGCTGCATGCGGCGAAGTAATTCAGCGCCCCGGCGACAATTAGAAAGTAGCTGCCCAGTTCGTGATACGGATGGGAGTGCTCTCCGCCGAGCAACCTCACCAGAGCGCCACCGGCCATATTTGACGAGCTGGCGACGTAGCTCGCTATGGCGGGAACCCCGCCTCCGAGCTGAATGATGAACGTGAAATTATTGATGAGATTGAATTCTTCGGAGCGAATGCTCCAAGTCGGCCAGAGAACCGCGCTGTGCAAAGCGATCCCGAGCCCGAACGTCAGCATCACCATGGCGAACTGGGCCGCCCCGCGCAGCCGATGACCGGATACCATGAACCCGGAGCCGGGGATCAGCCAGCTGGCGAAGACCAGCCCGATTCCGAGGAACCCGCCCAAATCGCGTTGATTCTTGCCGTCGGTCACTCCGCTTACGTCCCTTCTGGTTGGTTCCCGGGGTACCGTAGATACCGTATGCGGGGCCAAGCCCATACTTGTAAGAATCGGCGCACGGCTTTGTCAACACGCAAGTGCCGGAGCGCCGGTCTGCCGGGTCTCTCTTCGAAGGTGAGGGCCGCAAGTGCCGGACCGCAAGATTTCCCGTGAGATTTGCTAGCGGGCCATCGAAATCTGTGCCGAGCCACTCCGAGTTCCTCGGAACGGCAGGATGATGGCGTTCTCGGCCGTCGGATCGGCCAGAAGGTGATCGTCGTCCATGTAGACCTTGCCCCTGATTTCGCCGCCGGCGCCGATGGTCCCCTCGACGAGGGTCGCGACCCCGCTGCCGGTCGGCGTCGGGATGGCCGTGCGCGCCGTGAAGCTGTCTCCGGTCCATACGACATCGCGCAGCGTGCTGGTGAACATCACGCTGCCGGCGACGATGTAGAGCATGCCGTCGCCATCGGGCGGCAAATAGAGCCCCATGGGATTGAACGCCAGGCGAATCTCGTAGCAATCCTCGCTCGGATGGGCGGCGAGAAGCTGGCGGACCTTCTCGGCAGCCGGAGGCGGGGCGGGGGAGACGCCGTCATCGACGATGAATTCCATGAAGGCGACGAACATCTCGTCGAACGTCTCGCCGCGATACGTCACGCCGATGGTCGGGTCGGGGTTGCTCGGGTTCCCGGACGAATTGTCGAAGTGCCCCACTGCCTCGACGCGCGTGCCTCTGGGCACGGCGATCGGCTCGACCGGATAATAAATCCACTGCCAGTTGTAATCGTATTTGGGGACGCTGAGCGCCGTCTCGCGGCGTCCATCCGGATAGACGATTTCGTAACTGATGTCTTTGCCGCGCACATGCATGTGCGGCATGAACGATACGATCCGGCTGTCCTGATCGAAGATGTGGAAGGCCTCAACGCGGTGATCGGCCGCGCCCGGGGGGATGAGAAACCCCGTATTGACGCCGAAGTTGGTGGTGATGCTTTTCTTAAGATCAGCCGTCCCGAAATGCAGGCCGATGCGCGTGCGGTCGGTCTTCGCCTCGCCGCTCGGATGATAATGTGCGTTGAGCGATATGAGTTGATCGGGGGCGACGATCCGGCCCATGCCCTCGGGGTAGACCGTCGGCTGGGCCCCGGCGACCCAGACCGAGAAGATTTCGGGCGGATCGACGCCGGCGGGGCGAGGACGCATCGCGCTGGCCAGGTCGCCTCCGGACATCCCGAAATCGCCCAGAACCCCAATGATATGGTGGACGACGCTTTTCTCGCCGGGCAGGAATTCGATGGCTTTGATCCAGCGCTCTTCAGGCAGATCGAGCTGGACCTGCAGGTCGATGAACATGTCATCGCCCTCGGCAGGGACCTGGACCTCATCGAATTCGACAATATAGTCGGGCTCGCCGAGCTGCCAGCCGGTCGAGAATTCGGGTTGGGGCGGCATGTCGGCCGGATCGCCTTCTGGCGCGCCCTGCTCGACCCAGGTGCGGATCGTGTTGATCTCGGCATCGGTCAGGGCCATATCGTTTGAGAAATGACCGTATGCGGGATCGGGATGCCACGGCGGCATGGCGCGCTCGACGACCGATTTGCGGATCGATTTGGCCCAGGGTCGGGTCTCTTCATAAGTGCGCAGCGGCATCGGCGCGACCTCGCCGGGGCGATGGCAGCGGACGCAATTGCTCATCAGGATCGGAGCGATGTCGCGACTGAATGTGACGGGCGCGGCCGATGCGGGAGGGATCGGCGCCACGAGCATTAAGGCAACTGCGGCGCAGAGGCCGAATGCCTTTGCGGAGATCGATCTGATTTGTTGGCCAACCCCTTGGCCAATCTTATTGATCGCTTGATCCATGAAATTCTACCCCCTCTGCGATGCCCATCTGTTTAGACATGTCGGCGTGTCTCAAACGACGGCAAAGAAAGTCTATCGGCCATAGGGTCAAAAGCCCACCGGATTTTCCCGAGTCAGCGATCACGAAGCCGTCAAAATCCATCTCACCAGCTCGCGCAGGCTTGGGCGTTTGCCGTAGCTCATGATGCCGATGCGGTAGATCTTGGCCGCGAGCCAGAGCAGGGCGACGATCGTCGCGAGGCACAGGGCGATGCTGAGCACGATCTCGGCCGGTGGCGGGGTCAGGATCGCGATGCGCATGAACATCACAATCGGCGCGAACATCGGGATCATCGACATGGCGACGGCGAACGTGCTGTCCGGGTTCTGGATGATCGCGAGCTGGCTGACCAGCGGAATGATTAGCAGCGTGACGATCGGCATTTGGACCTGTTGGGCCTCTTGCTCGGACCCGACCATCGCCCCCACGATCGCGTAGAGCAGGGCGTACATGAAATATCCGAGCAGATACCAGACCACGAAATGGAACATCAGCGACGGGGGAAATTCCGGCAGGGCAAATGGCAGAGCCGCCGCGCCGGCGCCCCCGAGTAAATGCTGATTCACGTTGAGGAAGATCCAACCCGTGCCCGCCCAGATCCCGATCTGAAGCAGGCCCATCGAACCCACGCCGAGCACCTTGCCCGCGAGGAGCTGGAAAGGCCGGATCGAAGAGATCATGACCTCGGAGATGCGCGAGACTTTCTCTTCGACGATCGCGCGGCAGATTGCCGAGCCATAGACCGTGACCGAAATGTAGAGCATCAGCACCAGGACATAGACCAGAGCGAACGTCTGGAGATTGTCCGGCGTCGCGCCGGTCTCCGAGAGGCGGAAGGTTTCGAGATGCGCAGGGGCCATGAGCTCGGCGAGGCGCTCGGGATCGAGTCCCTCCTGGCGTAGTCTGTGACGCCGCACCGCCGAGGTCAGGGCCATATCGAGGCGCAGGTTGAGATCGAAATTGCTGACGGTCAGGGCATAGAGCCCGGCCTGACCGGTCGCGAGGAAGTCTTTCTTGAGATGGATGTACCCGTTCAGATCGCGCGCCAGAACCCGCTTGTCCAGCTCTGCGATGACGCCCGGGATGGTGACGAGTGAATTGAGCCCGGCCCGTTCGATCTGGATGCGGAGCGCGCCCTCAGGGAGTCGCTCGGGGAATTCGGCCGCGAGCGCTGAGGCAATGACTTTGGTCTCGTCGATGACAACCAGTTTGATAGGCCGGTCGTCACCTTGCGTCGCCATGAAAAGCCCGAATGCGCCGATCGCGGCCATGAATACGGGTAGCCCAAATGTCGCGAAGACGAACCATTTGGAGCGCACGCCGTTCAGGAATTCCTGCCGGGCAACGATCAGAAATCGGGGTGTCTTAGCGTCCATGATTCGCCCGGCCTCCATTGCCTGTTCCTCCCGCGGAAGCCTCAACAAATTGAACAAAAAGCTCCTGGAGCGTCGGCACGACTCTCTCGAACCGTGTGACCGCGCCTTGCGTCAGCGCCTCGCGGAGCAATTCGCTGCCGTCTGAATCTTCGGCGAGTTCAATCTCCCAATGATGTTCGACCTGCCGAGCGGTGCGAACCTCCCGGCCCGAGGGCGTGAACTCAACTCCGTCAGCCATCTCCAGCCTTACGCGCGAGCCGCCGTGACGGCGTTTGATCTCGCGCAGGTCGCCGGAGACGAGCACCCGGCCGTGATTGATCAGCGCGATGGATTTGCACAATCGTTCGACCGTCTCCATCTGGTGCGCGGAAAGGATGATCGTCACTCCATCACGGCTCAGATCGGCCATCCAATCGATGAGAAGCTGAGAATTGATCGGGTCCAGGCCGGAGAACGGTTCGTCCAGAATGACGAGCGTGGGCTCGTGGATCAGAGCCGCGCAGAACTGCACCTTCTGCTGCATGCCTTTGGAAAGATCCTCGACCTTGCGTCCCGCCCAATCGGCCAGGCCGATTCGCTCCAGGTAGCTTCGGCTTCGGGTGCGCGATTCGTCCGCGCCGAGGCCGCGCAGGCGAGCCAGATACTCGAGCTGCTCGCCGACGCGCATTTTTTTATAAAGCCCGCGCTCTTCGGGTAGGTATCCGACCGCGCGCCGAACCGAATCGTCCACCGGCGCCCCGTCGATGCGAATCTCGCCGGCCTCAGGGCGGAAAATATTCAAGATCATCCGGATCGTTGTCGTCTTACCCGCGCCATTGGGTCCGAGCAGGCCGAACACCGTCCCCTCGGGAACGGCAAGCGTCAGGTCATCCACGGCCACAAACGCGCCGTAGCGCTTGGTGATGTGATCGATCTCGACTTTGCTTGCGTGGGTCACGATTGGGGTCTGCCTGGTCCGAGGGTTAGAGTGCCGCGATCGACGTCATCTATAATAAGAACGGGAATAAGGACAGGATCAAGCGCCTCGGGCAGCGAGTCAGAGCATGTGCAACCATTCGACATCGATCAAGCGAAACATGGGCTTGCCGGGGATCGGGGGTCCGTCGGGCCCGCGCATGTCAATAAGATCGATTGCAATGCGGTTGAGTTTGCCGATGGCCGTTTGATATTCTGGGTGCAGCGAATCATGGGTGATCGCAAGGCTGGAACCGCACTGAGCCCGCTCGGTGCGTCGCGGCGGCGATCGCAATCGCGCAGGGGACGAGTATGAGCCAATATCCGACCAACCGAGAGGTGCCAAGTTCCTTCGGGCCAGGGCTTGGGGCGCTTGTGCTGCTTGC
>JAJFLK010000470.1 GCA_021772735.1 Candidatus Sumerlaeota bacterium
ATCGCCGCCGCCATCTTCGCGTATGAAAATATTGACGGTCGGCCCGGTGATTACCGAGACGGGTGCGCCGAATCCCGGCGTGATGGAGAACGGAACCTGCACCTCAAAATCGAATCCGGTGTGCGTCGGCAGGCCGACGAAGCCGACTTCATTGAGCGAAACATTGGTCGTCCCGCCCGAATAATAAAAGGCCGAGCGGCTGCCGACGCGGATCTCCAGATCAACGCCGACACCGTCGATGAGCATGCCGGTCGCCGCCGAGCCGTCGCCATCGATGAATATCCGAAGGTCGTTGCCCGCAATGACCGGGTTCGACTCAAGCAGAACAAATTCGCGCGTGGTATCGAATCTGAAATAGAGCCGCTCGTTGTCGTCGGCCACGAAGACCTGTGTGAAGTCCGCCTCGCCGCCGGCGACATCGGAAGAGGGGTCCGTCGCAAGCGCGACGGCGCCGGACCAATCCGAAAAGTCGTTATCGATCTGGATGATGCGCGTATCCCCGGCCAGGGCGGTCGCGCCAAGCGCAAGTGCCATCGCGCCAACCGCGCATAGAATGAGAACAAACTTGATGCGGCCCATAAAAACGATGCTCCCAAAAAAAAAACGGCAAAGCCGGATACTCTTAGATTCCACGACGCACGAACGTGTCGGCGCGGCATAACAACGTCAGCAAGAAGCGTAGTGTAGAAGACGGGGACTGCCGATTCAACCCGGTTCCAACATTGAGCGGCGGAAGGTCAGGCAGGCGCGCAACGGCGAACGAAATCTCCCCGAATCACACCCGCTCCAACAGCAGAGCGTCGTCATAAGCGCGGACGATGCGTTGCTGATTGAGAATAGCCACCGGCCGATTGCCCGCCTTCGGGTCGATGACGACCAGGCCGTCGCTCTCGGTCTTGGCCATCCGCTGGACGGCCGTAAGCAACGTATCATCGGGACGAATGGTCACCGGTGAGCGCATCAGATCACGCGCAACGATCAGGTCCGCGACGCCCTCCTCGCCCAGCACACGCCGGATATCGCGCCAGTCGACCACGCCGATGAAGCTTTCATCCCGGCCGATGACCGGCAGCAATGCCTGATCGGATTCGGAAAATTCACCGATGATCGCGCCGAGGCTCATGGCCTCGGGCACGGCGATGAGCTTCTCGGCGTCGCCGCGATTGAGGCTCTCGGAGAGAGCTCGCCCGACGTCAATCTTGCGCAAGACGGCGCTCATCATGTTGCCCATCTTGCTCGGTGCGTCGAGGCGTGAATCGAGTTGCGCCTCGTAAAGCGTGTGCCCGCGAGTCAATTGCGAGGCGATCACGCAAACCAGCATCGAGGGGACAAGCAGGTGATAATTACCCGTCAGCTCGCCGACCATGATGAGGGTCGAGATCGGACAATGCGCGGCGGCGGCAAAGAACCCCGCCATGCCAACGACGACGAAAGCTCCGGGTTCGATCTCAAGTCCCGGGAAGATACGCTGGGCAATAAGGCCGACAGCGCCGCCGAGGCAGCCGCCGATCACGATGGACGGGCCGAAAACCCCGCCGCTTCCCCCGGAGCCGATCGAGAATGAAGTCGTGACGATCTTGGCCACCGCAATCACCACGAGCACGCGAAGTCCCACGGACCCGGGATCGTGGAGAGCGTGTTGGATGATCCCGTAACTCTGTCCCATCGCGCTGAATCTTCCATCCAATGAAAAATACAGGACGAGGCCGATAATTCCGGTCAGCAGTCCGCCGATGGCTGGCTTGAAGTAATTCGGGATGCGCCACTTCGCGAAGCTGTTATGGCAGAAGTAGAAGAAGCGAATATAGAAAACCGCGGCCACAGCCAGCACGATCGCCAACGCGATGTACGGCAGGAGTTGAAGGGGGTGGGTAAAGACATAATCAGGCACGTAGAAAACGGGCGACCAACCGAACTTGGAGGCGAAAATCGAATACGAGACGATCGAGGAGATGAATGCCGGGACGATAACCTCGTGCTCCAGATCGGCATCGCGATAAAGGACTTCAGCGGCAAACAGGGCGCCCGCCAGCGGCGCGCGGAAGATGGCGCCGATTCCGGCCGACATGCCGGCCGCCATCAGAATCCGCCGCTCGGCCGGGCTCAGCTTGAGCCCTGAAGCGATCACGGAGCCGAAGCCGGAGCCGATCTGCGCGATCGGCCCCTCGATTCCCCCACTGCCGCCCGAACCGATCGTCAGGGCAGACGTGATCGCCTTGATCAAAGGCACGCGAGGGCGAACGCTCCCGTCTTTGAAATGGTATGCGTGTATCGCGGCGTCGGTGCCATGACCGGCTGCTTCAGGCGCGAATCTGAAAATGATCAACCCCGCCACGAGGCCGCCGACCGCAGGGACGATGGCGATCAGCCAGGGACGCAGAGTCGTCGCCGAAGCATGGAAAATTTCGACGTCGCCCGCCGGGCCCTCGGGCCGCCATCCGACGAGCCAATCGAGAAGAACCCAGCGCACCCCGCTGAGCATCCAGTAAAAGCCCACCGCCCCGAAACCGGCGATCGCGCCGACGACGACGCACAAGGCAAGAAGCCTATAGAGATCCGAGCTCATGACGAGCGACTTGCGCGATCCCGGGCTGCTTGCAAGTGGAGGGTTCATGGGCACTGGAGAGCGGCGATTCGCACTTCAAGACTCCCCGAGGTCGTCGCGCCGGATAATATCGAGAAACCCATCGGGGATGTCGGCCTCCATCAGGCCGGTGCGATTGGCCTCGAAGCGCAGAAGGCGATTGACGCGCGCGAGCATCTTGACGAATTCGCGCGTCTGCGTTTCCGAAGCGGCGATCATGAAAATCAAATGCGCGGGCTTCGCGTCATGACTGTCGAAATCGATGCCCGCCCGCGAGCGGCCGACGCTGATGGCGTAATCGCGCACCTCGGGGATCTTGACGTGCGGGATCGCTACGCCCAGGCCGACGCCGGTCGAGCCCAGCTTCTCCCGGGCGATGATGGCCTCAAGAAATGCGCGAGAATCCAAGACGTTCGGGTCGGTCGAAAGCAGCTCGGCGAGTTCGGCGAGGACTCCCGGCTTGTCCGTCGCTTTGACGTCGACGATACGGGAGGGATCGATAATTTCGTGCAGGATGATCTTTTGTGGCATGGAGTCTGGGAGTCTCCGACAAGAAATTCGGCCTCATCATCCGATCCGAACCCATGAAGTGGTGAATCGACCGATGGCCCAGCTTGGAATCCTACGCCAAGGCAAGCCAAAGAATCAACGGCTTGCTGAAGAGCGAATTGCCTCATAATAAAAGACACCGAAGGCGGTCGTATAGGAGGATCGTTGACTCATAAATCAGGACACCGA
>JAJFLK010000048.1 GCA_021772735.1 Candidatus Sumerlaeota bacterium
CGCGGTCGCCGCCGGGGTGCATGCGAAAGTGAACCCAATCGCCCACGGCCGGATAATCGAGCGGCCCTCGGGCTTCGTGGCGCAACGTTCCGGTCACCTCGGCGAGAAGCTCGCCCGACTCGGTCATGATGCCGTAAATGTGTTGATACTCGATCGAGATGCGGCCGAACTCGAAGCCTTCGCGCGTGTGCGCGGCGAACTGCTCGTCCCATCCGAGGCAATCAAGAAAAGAAGGGCTCATGCGCGGATTGCCGAAGCCGATTCACTTTGATCCGAACAAACGCGCGCGACGGCTTCGGTCGGGTCAAGCCTCAGCTCGATTTCTTCTTCGCGCGTGACGTCGCCGCTCGTCGAGGCGCGGCTTTGGCTTTTTTCGGCGCGGCCTTGCGTGCGGCCGACCGTTTCTTGCGGGGCTTCTTCTCGGGTGCGGGTTTCTCTTCCGCGCTTTCCCTGGGCTCGGCGTCCCCGGATCCGACCGATAGGGACTCCCCGGCGTCTGCCGTCCCATCCCTGCGCTCCGTATCCTCATCCGCAAAAGAGACGCTGCCGGCGGCTGCATTGGCCGGCTCGGCGTCGCCTCCGTCTCCGAGCACATCCACGCCTCGGCGCACCGATACGCCTTCGAGATGGTCGTAACGCTGAGGGTCGAGCTCCTGCTGTTCGGAGCTTCCCTGATCGTCATAGGCGCCCGCGTCCGAATCGGTACGATCTGGGCCGTCGCCTCGTTCGGTGCGGGTTCGCGCTCGGCCTCGGCCGCCCCGCGTCCGGCGGCGCGCCCTGCGGTCCTCATCATCAGAGGCCGGCTGGGCTTCGACTTTCTGTGCCCCGGCCGGACGATAATTGATCAGCGCGAGCAGGGCCAGCTCGTATCCGATCGCTCCCAGCCCGGTGACCTGCCCGATGCAGACGGCCGAGATTACGGATTGATGGCGAAATTCTTCACGGGCGTAAATGTTCGAGAGGTGAACTTCGACGACGGGGATATCGACCGACGCGATCGCATCGCGCAGCGCGACCGAGGTGTGGGTATATCCGCCGGCGTTCAGGACAATTCCCTGATGACGCTTGCGGGCGTTCTGGATCGCATCGATCAAATCGCCTTCATGATTGCTCTGCTTGAACTCAATATCGGCCCGCAGGCTGCGCGCGCGTTTCTTCACGGCGGCTTCGATTTCGGCCAATGTCTGACGCCCGTAAATCTCGGGCTCCCGGGTTCCGACCATGTTCAGGTTGGGCCCGTTCAATATCAAAATCTTCATCGATTCGCGCTCCCGTTCTTTCTTCGATCACTTTTGACCGCGCCGCCCGGCGTCGTTGGGCCGCTCAGGCCGGCGAATTTAACTTTTCGTAATTTCTTACTCGGTCCCGCTGAAGGATGCCTCCAAGGCCGCGACCACCTCATCATCCTCTATGTCGTCTCGAATGACAACCGTGCCGATGCGCTCGGGGATGACAAATCGCACGCAGCCCGACCGGACTTTCTTGTCCGAGGCCATCGCGCCCAGGTATTTCTCCGTCTCAAAACGCTTGAGCAAGACCGGAAGCCCCAGCTTTTGGAGCAAATCGCCGAGCCTTTTCGTGGATTCGACCGGGAAATCTGCGACGTCCTCGGCGAGGCGGCATGCGGCCATCATCCCCATGGCGACCCCCTCGCCGTGCCGGATTTCGCGATAATTCGTGAGCATCTCGACCGCGTGGCCGAAGGTGTGCCCCAGATTCAGGATCATCCGCACGCCGGCCTCGGTCTCGTCTTGCGAAACCACCTCGGCCTTGATCTCGCACGAACGCCGGATGATATGGGTCAGCGCGTCGGTCTCGCGCCCGATGATTCGCCCGACGTTGGCCTCAAGGTAATCGAAGAACTCGGCGTCCCGGATCATCCCGTATTTGACGACCTCGGCCATCCCGCTGCGGAATTCCTCTTCGGGAAGGGTCTGCAGGAAATCCAGTTCGATCGCCACGCGGTCGGGCTGTTTGAAGGCTCCGATCAGATTCTTGCCGAGCCGGTGATTGACACCCGTCTTGCCGCCGACGCTTGAATCGACCATCGAGAGCAGGGTCGTCGGCACCTGGACGAGCCCGACTCCGCGCAAAAACGAATCCGCCGCGAAGCCGACGATGTCCCCGACGACGCCACCGCCCAAGGCCACAAGCGTCGTCTGGCGTCCATATTTGCGCTCGATAAGAAAGTCATAAATCTTCGAGACCGTATCGAGCGTCTTGGCCGCTTCGCCTTCGGGAATCGAGAGCGTCTCGGCGCGCAGGTCGGCCGCGCTCAGAATCTCAAGCAACCGCGCGCCGTGCAGGGCGTCGATCTCTGGGTTTGTGACGATCACGAACCGGTTCTTGCCGAAACTGCTGCACAGGTCCGCCCCCAGCCCATCGATCCACCCCTTGCCGATCGTGATCTCGTAGGATCGCGGGCCGAGGGCGACTTCAATCGAGGTCTTTGTGTCCGTCGTCATGGTTTTGTGCTGCCGGTATCGGTCTGGGCGAAAAGCAACTGGGCGATCTCCTCGGCAATCTCGTCCTGCGATTTCCCATCGGTCTCAATCTTGAGATCGGCCGCCTCGTATGCGGGTAGGCGCTCGGCCAGTAATTGCTCGATGCGTTGCCGGGGGTTCTCCACGGCCAACAGCGGGCGGTGGCGCGAGCGGCCCACACGATGCCATATCGCATCGGGTGAGGCGATGAGGAATACGAGGATGCCCGCTCTCGACGCCGCTTCGCAGTTTTGCGAGGACACCGGAAAACCACCTCCGGTCGCGATCACGCAATGTTCCCGTGTGCCGAGCTCGTGCGCCACGCCGCTTTCGAGCTCGCGGAAAGCCTCCTCGCCCCGGGTCTCGAAGATCCCGGCGATGCTCTCACCCTGCTCGTCCTCGATCATCCGGTCCGTATCCAGATACTCCCAATCCAGCCGCTTGGCGAGCGCGCGCCCGACCGAGGATTTCCCCGACCCCATGAATCCGATAAGGATGATATTGAGTGGTGATTGAGGTGTGCTCATATGAAGCTAATTTCGGTGATATTCCACAATCGTTTGGCGACGTTGCGCCAATGATCCCGAGCGCCTTGGCCAAGTTTGCAAGGCCAGCCCCCTTTTGTATCACGCCGGTGGATTTATCGCCTCTGCGGACTTGCACTCCGCGTGGAATCATCTGTGCGTCGCAGATTCGGCTATCGCACCGGGCCGTTTCAATCTTTGCCGAGATGCGTATGATGGTCGCCAATGATGCTCGCGAATCATGCGGCGCGGCCCGGACCGTGCCGCCCGAGCTCCGGAGGCAATGTGGCGAAAAATAAATCAGGCCTGAATCCCACGTCAGCCGCACGCGCGGATGAGCGCAAAGCAGCCGCACGCGCGGATGAGCGCAAGCCCGTCACGCCCCCCGCCCCACCCCGGCGCCGCAAAATTTCGCGTCGGCGTCTATGGATTTTCCGGCTCATCGCGCTGACCATCATTCCACTCGGCTTCGTGCTCGGGCTTGAGCTCGTCCTGAGCATCGTGGGTTACGGCCATTCCAAGGATTTCATCCTGCCCGAGCGCGGCGCGGGCGTGCCGGGGCTCCACGCAGTCAACCCGAAGTTCTCGTGGAGCTTTTTCCCTTCGGCCGTTGCGCGCGCGCCGAAGTCTTTCCGCATCGTCACCCCAAAACCGGCCGGGACGTATCGCATCTTCCTCGTCGGCGGATCGGCCGCGCAGGGCGATCCGGACTTCGCTTATGGCATGGCGCGTATGCTTGAGGCCCTGCTCGAAGATCGCTATTCGGGCACGGACTTCGAGGTCGTCAACGCCGCCATCACGGCCGTCAATTCGCACGTCATGCTCCGCGTAACTCAGGATTGCTCCGCGCACGATCCGGATCTTTTCATCATCTATCTGGGCAATAACGAAGTCGTCGGCCCGTTCGGGCCCGGGACGGTCTTCGGCTCGCTCTCGCGGTTCCGTTCGATCATCCGCCTGAACATTTTTGTCAAAGGCACGAGGATCGGGCAGTTAGTCGAAAGGGTTTCAGGCGCTCTGCGCGGGGGCGGGGATTCGGAATCCTGGCAGGGCATGGAGACTTTCCTCGGCCAGGAGGTTCGCGCCTCGGACCCGCGCATGGAAACTGTTTACCGCCATTTCGAGAGCAATCTGGAAGATATGATCGACATTGCGCGTGACGCGGACGCTCCGGTGCTTCTCTCGACGGTCGCCGCGAATCTGCACGACACCGCGCCGTTCTCTTCGCTCCATGCCGAAGGCCTCTCGGAGTCCGAGATAAAAGACTGGGAGGCCGCATACAAAGCCGCCATGGCGAGCCAGACCGCAGGCCACATGGAAGAGGCGGCCGATTCGTATCGCGCGGCGCTTGGGATCGACGACCAATTCGCCGACGCACATTTCCGGTTTGCCCGGTGCCTGGAAGAACTCAATCACCATGCCGAAGCCGCTCGGCATTATCACCTCGCGCTCGAGACGGACGTCCTCCGATTCCGAGCCGACGCCGAGATCAATCGTGTGATCCGAAACGTCGCCGAGCGCGCCGCCGCCCGCGATGCCGATGGTGGAGTCAGCCTCGTTGACGTCGAGGCGGATTTCATCGCGGCCAGCCCAAACGGCGTTCCGGGTCGCGACCTTCTTCTCGAACACGTTCACATGACCTTTGCCGGAAACGCGCGCATCGCCCGAAGCCTGGCCGAATCTGTCTCCGAAACCTTGCCGAGCGAAATTGCCGAAACGGCCGACGCCGGCGCGCTCTGGCTCAGCGATGATGAATTGCGCGGCAGCCTTTGCTTTACGGATTACGACGAATACCTCATCGCGACGCGGCTTCGGCAGCGGATGAGCCGGCCGCCTTTCTCGAATCAGCTCGATCATGTTCGCGTGATGGAGGAGTTGAGCGCGCGCATCGAGGAACTGAGGCTCGCAAGCGAGCCCGCAGGCCTCGGCAAGGCCGCGGCGGTTTATCGCAAGCGGATCGAATCCGGAGAGATCGACTGGGTTATCCGAAATCACTTCAGCCGCATTCTCTTCTCGCTCGGCCAATTCGCCGAAGCCGAAAAGCAAATCGGCGCGGCCATCGCCGAGATGCCCGCCATTGTTGAACCGCACTATAACTACGGTCTTGTGCTCAGCGCACTGGGCCGGAACGAGGAATCACTCGATGCCTTCGACCGATGCCTGAAACTTGACCCGACTCTGACCGACGTTCAATTCAGCAGGGGGCTCACGCTGGCGCGGCTCGGGCGCGTCGATGAGGCCTTCGAGGCCATGGCCGAGGGACGCAAGATTCAGGGCGACAGGGCGGCAATGACTTTCGTGCTCCAACTCGGCGAGGAATTACTCACGGCAAAGCGTCCCGAGGCGTCCCTCCGTGCATTCCGGCAGGCCACGGAAATAGATCCGGATTCACCTGCGGCCCAGGCGGGTCTGGGTTCGGTCTATGCGCAGGAGGGCCGGCGCGAACTCGCCATCGCACACGCGTCGAGAGCCCTTGCGCTCGATGCCGATTTCTCCCCGGCCCGCGCGCTCTTGAATATGCTGAATCGATCCGACTCGACATCCCGAGTCGACCAGGCGCAGATCAAGGAAGCCTTCGCCTGGAACGACCGCGGAGTCGAACTGGCGCGTCAGGGCAAAGGCAGCGAGGCCGTTCGCCACTTCACCGATGGCGTTCGTCGTTATCCGTTCAATCCGGATTTGCAGATCAACCTGGGTCTCGCGCTTTTCAATATCGGCCGCGTCGATGCGGCGATCATCCGATACGGGGAAGCTCTGGAACTCGCGCCGCAAAACCCCATGACGCACTACAACCTTGGTCTGGCGTTGGAGGCAAAAAAGCGTTTTGCCGATGCGATCGAGAGCCATGAGAAGGCGATCCGCCTGAGGCCCGAACTGGCCGATGCCCATCTGCACCGGGGGATGGCTCTGGCGGCGGAAGGTCGATCCCGCGATGCGATCGGCGCCTTTCGCACCGCCATACAGATTCGTCCGAACTGGACCCGCCCGCTGCTTCAGCTCGCCAATTTGCTGGCCTCGTATCCCGACGAGGCAGTGCGAGACGGCGCTGAGGCCGTGCACCTGGCCGAGGCCGCGCTGGCGTCGATTGCCGAACCCACCCCGCGCACACTGGCGATCATGGCGGCGGCATACGCCGAAGCCGGCCAGTTCGACGCAGCCATTCTCGTCTCGAACCGAATCATCAACGCGCTCGAAGTTCCCGGCCCGCTGGCCGAGCCCACGCGCGGCGCCGACGCAGCTTTCATCGAAGAGACCCGTCGGCGTCTCGCGCTTTACGAAAGCGGCCGGCCGTTTCACTTCGTGGCCCCCTGAGCACCGTGCTGTTAGGTCATTGGGTCGGTGGTCCGGCGGACGATAATTCCCTCGTTATATGCCTCCAGGCTTGTGAAAAAAAATGGCAAATACACCGCAAAGGGGTATTCTTATTATGGTTACGCTTGTAACATAATTGCCCCATGAGCCCAGACGAATCAGCCCGATCCAATCCTTCGGCCCGGTCGCCACGAATTCCCGGCGAGCTTACCGTCGATGGGAAGAAGATTCCCAAGGCCGTCATCAAACGCCTCTCGCTGTATGCGCGGGCACTTCAGGTTTTCTCGGCCAACCGAATTGAGAAGCTATCGAGTCAGGAACTCGGCGACGCGCTTGAGGTCAATCCCGCTCAGGTGCGCAAGGATCTCGCTTACTTCGGCCAGTTCGGCATCCCTGGTTTCGGGTATTACGTCGAGGAACTTCGAAGCCGAATCAAGGAGATTCTCGGCACGGACCGGTTGGTGCGCATCGCTTTGATCGGTGTCGGAAATCTGGGCCAGGCACTGCTCAGTTACGCGGCGTTCCGCAAAGAGGGATTCATATTTGTGGCGGCGTTCGACACCGACAATCGCAAGGTCGGCATCGAGCGCAA
Source organism: Candidatus Sumerlaeota bacterium (assembly GCA_021772735.1). GTDB lineage: Bacteria > Sumerlaeota > Sumerlaeia > MVZB01 > JAJFLK01 > JAJFLK01. Next base: position 6,912 of record JAJFLK010000048.1, read on the forward strand.
CGATGTGCCGATCATGCACTGCGATGAGATCGGCAAGAAATTCAGAGCCCTCGCGATCGACATCGCAATTCTGGCCGTTCCGGTCTCGGCGGCGCAGGAAATGACGGACGTCGCGGTCGAAGCGGGCATCACGGCGATCCTGAATTTCGTTCCCGTCCGCCTCAAGGTTCCCGATCACGTCAAGGTTCATTACGTCGATCTTGCAATTGAGATCGAAAGCCTGAGCTATTACCTCAAGTGAGCGAACAAGCCGGACCGCCGAAGTCGAATCAAGCCGCCGCCGTCGTGCCCGCCAAACCAACCGGCCCTCGCAGCCGCCTGGGCTTCGCGGCGATCTCGCTGGCTCTTGGTCTTGCTGCGGGGCTGGTCGCAGCCGAGGTTGTCGTCCGGCTGCACCTCATCTGGTCCTACGGCCAGATCGTCCGCCCCCTGGCCGAGGCCTCGCAAGACCAAGCCGAACCGCAAACCCTACGCCTTGCCGATCTGATCTATCGACATCCGGACCCGGAAATCGGTTTCGCCCTGGTGCCGGGCCGACGCGGGCCGTTCATGGGGCAATCGGTGCGGGTCAATTCCCTTGGGTTGCGCGGAGAAGAGATCTCCCGCCCCAAGCCGCGGGGGACATTCCGGCTCGTGGGGTTGGGCGATTCCACGATGTTCGGATTTGGCGTGGCCGAGGAGCGCAGATACATGGATCTGGTCGCCGGGGAGCTTGCCGGATATTTTGGCCCCGACGTCCGGGTTGAGCTCGCGTGCGTTGCCGTGCCCGGTTGGACGAGCGTCCAGGAGGTCGCCGCCTTCAGCGGGCTCGTCGATCAGTTGGAGCCCGATCTCGTCATCATTCAGTTCGATTCGAACGATCTGGAGGTGAATCCCAACCTGAGTCGGCCCCGATTGATGCAATTGAAAAAATTCTGGCTTGGAAGTCTGCCGGATGTTCTCAGCGGCGCCGCGATCCAGGAACTGGTCTGGGACAAACCCGCGCTGACTCTTCCGCGGCGGTATCGGGGGCTGGGCGGCTGGGACGCTCAGGCCGCGGCTTACCTCGAACTTCAATCCATCTGCCGAGAACTCGATATCGGGCTCATCGCGACAACGCCGGTATGGTTTCACCGCGATGGCGAAGTCGATTATCCGAATAAGATATACGAGCAGTTCGCGATGTTCTGCACCGACGCGAAAATCCCGCTCGTGCAGGCGCTCGGAAGGCAAATCGAATTCGGCGATCAGCACGATCTCGATCTTGACGACCCATTCCTTTTTCTCCTGGACCGGCATGCCAATCGCTCGGGGCACATCTTGATCGCCTCGGCGCTCGTACCACAAGTTATCGAGGCCGTCGCGACTTTCGGCGCCATACCGGAGCCCGCGCCAGGATCCATATCGGAGCCCGCGCCAGGATCCACGCCGGGGCCGACTTCTTCAGAATTTGTAGGCGCAGCATTGGCTCGACTCGAGCGCAAGCTGCCCAGACCACAGATGGGCGGCATGCATCGCACCGAGTGGTGGGGTGAGATTCAAGTTCGCTGGAGTCAGGACTCAGCTTGGGTGCGTTTCAAACCCGAGAGTTCCTCTCTGGTGTTCAGTTACCTGGTCCGGACTCCGGACGTCTCCGCACAGAATCCGTTGAAGGTCAGCCTGAGCATCGACGGGGGAGCCGCGCACGAGTTCGAGCACGAGGCGGAGGGCTACTTCACCCGAACGCTCGAACTTCCAAGCCCGACCGGCGGTGATGGAGATGGGGAGCTCACTCTGCGTATCAATGTATCGCGCGTGTTTCGCGAATCTGCCGAGGGCCGCCGGCTCGGGATCGCTGTTTATCCCCTGGCGTTTAAGTAATTTTCGGAGATCGACGTCGCTGCAGGGCGGACCATATGAGTCGAGACCGGCATCGTTATGCGCCGCGCCGACAAAAACAAAATCGCCCTCCCGAGTCGGGAGAGCGATCTGCATGAAGTTATCTGATCAAAATGCGAGCCGGGCGGACTACTCTTCCGCAGCCGCCTCAGCCATCGTGCCGCCATTGGATTTCTTGACCGCCTTGAGTTTGCCCTCAGAGGCTTCCTTGATGGCCAGATCAAGGAAGGTATAAGGCGGACTAATATCGGTTAAGTGCCGCGCACCGTCGTTGAGCTCGCGTGCCCGTGCGGCGAGCAGATTAATGAGGAGATACTTGTCGCTGTTGGTCGAGAACATCTTGTCTACGTCCAGTTCGTTCTCCAAAAGATGTTCCGGGATCCCGACGTGGCTGGGTTTCGCCATAATGTTTCCTTTACGTTCTTGAGTCTGCCACTGGGGCCGGAGACTTACTCGGCATCTTCCTCGCCGACTTCGAACTCGGCGTCGACGACGTCGTCTGCGTCGATGCCCTCATCTCCGGGTGGCGGGGGCGCTGAGCCTGCCGGGCCACCCGATGTCTGCTGATAGACCTTCTCGGAGATCTTGTGGGACGCTTCCGACAGGCGAGCAAGCGCGGATTTTACCTCTTCGATATCACCGGCATCAAGAACCTTCTTCACACCCTCGATAGCCGACTCGATCTCGCTGCGCTCTTCGTCAGAAACTTTGTCGCCCAGTTCTCGCAGCATCCGTTCGACGGCGTATACCTGCTGGTCGGCCTGGTTGCGAATCGATACCTCTTCCTTGCGCTTCTTGTCCTCGTCCGCGTGGGAGTCGGCGTCCTTGACCATGCGGTCGATCTCCGTGTCCGAGAGGCCGCTGCTGGCCTCGATCCGGATTCTTTGGTCCTTGCCCGTTCCCATATCCTTGGCCGAAACGTGGATTATGCCGTTTGCGTCAATATCGAATGTCACCTCGACCTGAGGCACTCCACGCGACGCGGGAGGGATGCCGACGAGGTCAAACCGGCCCAACGTTCGATTATGCGCCGCCAGTTCGCGTTCGCCCTGGAGCACATGGATCGAAACGGCGGTCTGGTTGTCCGACGCGGTCGAGAAAATCTCACTCTTCCGGGTCGGGATTGTTGTATTGCGCTCGATGAGCCGCGTGAAGATTCCGCCCTGAGTCTCAATACCGAGCGAAAGCGGAGTCACGTCGAGCAGCAGAACGTCGCTGATCTCGCCGGCAAGAACGGCGCCCTGCACCGCAGCGCCCAGGGCCACGGCTTCGTCCGGGTTTACGCTCTTGTTGGGCTCAGAGCCGAAAAGCTCTTTGACGCCTTCCTGCACGGCAGGCATCCGCGTCATTCCGCCGACAAGGATCACCTCGTCAATTTCTGAGGCCTTGAGGCCCGCATCTTTGAGGACCGCGCGGCACGGCTCGAGGGCTCGCTTGAGCAATTCGCTGGAGAGATCCTCGAACTTGGCCCGGGTCAGCTCCAGATTCATGTGCTTGGGACCGCTGGCATCGGCCGTGATGAAGGGAAGATTGATGTTGTATGACACCGAACTGGACAGAGCGATCTTCGTCTTCTCGGCCTCTTCTTTGAGGCGCTGCAAGGCCATGCGATCTTCGCGAAGATCGATCGCCTGCTCGCGTTTGAACTCGTCGGCCATCCAATCGATGATGACCTGATCGAAATCGTCGCCGCCCAGGTTGGTATCGCCGTGTGTGGCTTTGACCTCGAAGACGCCGTCGCCGAGCTCAAGAATCGAGATATCAAACGTGCCGCCACCGAGGTCATAAACCGCGATGATGTGCTCGTTCTTCTTCTCAAGGCCGTAGGCCAGCGAGGCTGCGGTGGGCTCGTTGATGATTCGCAGGACTTCAAGGCCCGCGATTCTGCCGGCGTCTTTGGTCGCCTGGCGCTGCGCGTCATTGAAGTATGCCGGAACCGTGATAACAGCCTGCTCGACCGTCTGGCCGAGATAATCTTCGGCTGTCAGTTTCATCTTTTGCAGAATCCGGGCAGAGATTTCGGGCGGCGTATATTTTTGTCCGCGGATCTCGAGCGCCGCGTCGCCGTTATCGTTCTTCACGACGTTATAGGGGACACGCGCGGTGTCCACCTCGACTTCCTCGAAGCGTCGACCCATGAAACGCTTGACAGAGAACACGGTATTCTCAGGATTCGTGATCGCCTGACGTTTGGCGACCTGGCCGACCAGGCGCTCGCCGTCCTTTGTGAAGGCCACGATCGACGGCGTCGTCCGCCCGCCTTCCGAATTTGTAATCACG
>JAJFLK010000471.1 GCA_021772735.1 Candidatus Sumerlaeota bacterium
AGCAATTCGGCCAGGTACGATCCGTCCTGCCCCGTCACGCCTGTAATTAATGCCTTTTTCAAAAACGCTCTCCTCCCCGCGAAAGTCCACCGTATGCTGGAAAATGGGAAAGCAGAATATCACCGCAGCACGGCGGACGCAGTAACAATATCCCGCGCGATGACGCATCGCGGCGATGGAGCTGAACGGCGGAACGGGTCCTTACGGAATGGATTCGGCCGTGGCGGGGTTCAGGGCTTCTGTGCCGTCTGGATCATCGTCCGCGCCATCGCCGGCGGCGGCATCGACCTCGATTTCGCCGTCTATCTCTATCTCCGGCTCGATGTCGGCCTCGGGCTCCGGCTCGACCTGGGTCGGCATCAGATCGCCTTCGTCCGACGCTTCCTTGCCGATGATGATCAGTTTCCCGTCCGTAATTTCGATCCTCTCGAAGTGTTCGAGCGCATCGGCCAGGTCCGTATTGTGCGGATTGTTCAAGGCCTCTTCGGCAAGATTGAGGTCCGAGAGCCGGGATAGAATATCCTCGGGGACTGATTGGCCGCCCGTTTCGAGTGATTCGATGTGAACTTGCAGATCGCCTGCCGCATCGAGCGCGACAACGAATCCGGCTCGGCCCACCAGGTAGCGATCCTTGAAGAAGAAATTTGACAGCTCACCCAACGGCCAACTGATTTCACCGACGAGCTGATCGCCCTCGATCGAGATGCGAGTTCCCTCGACCAACCAGGCCATCTCGGGCTCTTCGGCGAGCGAGCCTTGCAGGAGGCGGTTGATGTCGTCGCCTTCGAGCACAATCTGACCGGGGTTCTCTCCGGCCTCGACCGCATCGCCGAAGGTCTCCAGCTCCGCGACGAGTTCGTCGTATTCCTCTTCGGTGAATTGGACCTCCGGCAGGGCGACCGGCGTCCTTGTCGTATAAGGGTCAACCAACTTTCCCACAGCATATCTGAAGCCGAAGACCGCACAAATCGCGACGACGATGCAGAAGACGACCAGCCCGAGGCAGCCCCAGAGCAGGCAGCCCACGCCCGACGTGGTCTTCTCCGGTGCGGGCGGGCGCGGCTGACCGGGCGCTCGTCCACCGTAGGCTTCGCCGCCCGCCGCAGACATGCTCTCAGGATTGCCGCCCTGTGGGGATTCGCCATCGGGGGGATGATATGGATTGCTCATTTTTGGACTCCCGACGCCCCCCGACGCCTTCGCAGATAGGATTCGCGCGGCGCAATAGCAAACGAACCGGGTCTGCGATTGCACAGCAGGGCTCCGGTAACGTCAACTCAATTCGGGCCGAACAAAATGGGACCGAATGATGTCTTTATATCAGGCCTGCCCGCTGGTAGTTCTCTTGCTCGATCTACGTCCGGCGGCCCGATCGATGACCATGCAATCAAGAAACCTTCACCGACACTTGCGGCCTTCGGCACGGGCCGCCACGCGCCGTATCACGCCCTTCGCCGCAGCCTGGACTCTCATGATTTGCTCAACACTTGCGGCCGCGCCGTTCGACGCCGACCGCGCGATGGAAGATATCCGGGCCCAGTGCGATCTCGGGCCGCGAATTCCCGGAACGGTAGCCCACGCTGAGGCCCACGAGTGGATTTCGGCTCGGCTTGCCGAGACAGGGCTGAAGGTCTCCGAACAGCCGTTTCAAACCGAACTGGCGCTGATCGAAAAGGAAGACGTGCAGGCGTGGAACATCTGGGGCGTGCCGGAATCGGCGGCCGGCGCGCCGGATGCCGCCAATACCGCAGGAGCAAAGGATCTGATTTTGCTCAGCGCGCACTGGGACACCCGTCCATGGGCGGATCGCGATCGGGCAGAGAGCGGACGAGCCGCGTTCGACGGCGCGAACGACGGCGCGGCGGGAGTGGCATCGATTCTTGAAATAATCCGTTCGTTGCGCGGCACACGACTCGAAGGGCGGATTGCCGTGGTCTTTTTCGACGCGGAAGATTCCGGCATCAACGGAGCCGGGAATGAGGAGACATGGTGCAAGGGTTCGCAGTTCGCCGTCGCGAACCTCCCGCCGTGGTTCTCTCGGGTGCGTCTCGGGATCAACCTCGATATGATCTCCGGCTCCGATCTTGTCTTGAGACGTGAACCCCACAGTATCGATTCCGCACCGAACGAGGTCGAGGCTCTATGGAGAATCGGACGCGATTTTGAGCCGAACATTTTCGTCAGAGAAAAGATGCCTCCGATGATCGACGATCACCTTGCGTTCGTCAAAGCTGGCTATCCCTACATCGATCTCATTGGCCTGCCTTACAAACATTGGCACCGCACGGGCGATATCCCGGAAAACTGCGACGCCGCTGTCATGCGCAAGGTCGCGGGGATTCTGGTCCAATTCATTCGCGCAGAATTGCGCTAGCGCACGGGGCACACGGCCGCGGGTCATTCGATCCCCGGGCGCAGGCGCGCATATATCACAAGGTCGGCCAACTCGGCGTCCTTGAAGACCGCCTTGGCGTGGCGGCCTTCGAGGCGATAACCGTTTTTCTCCAGAACGCGAAAGGAGCCCGGATTCCATTCAAAGACTCCGGCCTCAAGGCGGACGAAATCCCGAGTGGCGAAGATGTGGTCGGTCATCAGGCCGAGCGCCTCGGTCGCGATGCCGCGGCCCCAGAAGGCTTCGCCGAGCCAGTATCCGATCTCCGCGCTCAGGCGATGCACGTCCGGGCGCGGCGTGATGCCGACGCATCCGGCAAATTCACCGGCAACCTCGATCGCGAGATTATTCGGCCGGCCTTTGCACTCCATATTGAATTTCACCCACGCCCGGGCGTCGGCCTGGCCGTAGGGATGCGGGAAGACATCGCGCAGATTGCGCCAGACTTGCTTGTTGTTCGCATGGAAGGCGATCGAAGGAACGTCAGCGCGATGGAACTCGCGAAGGCGGCAGAGCTTGCCGGTAAGATTTATCATCATGCTACCCTGCCTCAGACCGACTCGGCCCGGCCTCAGCGCAATTCGCGTCGAGCGTACGCTTTTTGGATTCGATCCAGCGCCTCGTCGGGCTCGCGTTCTCCCATCAGCGCGGCCTGGAGCTCCGGGATCAGCGTATCCTCGACAAAGCCCGCGCCGCCCGGCGCGTTCATGTATACGGCCGTCCGGGCGATTTCCATCAGACCCGCATAGGCCGGGTCTCGGCTGAATGACTTCACGGATTGGCGCACGGGAGTCGCCAGATACCAGCCCGGGACATCGTCCGCAATCTCGGCCGAAGTCAGGTATCGCGCCAGCGCGTGCGCGGCGGCCTCGCGTTCGGGCTGTTCGGGGTGC
>JAJFLK010000472.1 GCA_021772735.1 Candidatus Sumerlaeota bacterium
GGGGATTACAGCCTCATTGGCGAGCGCGACGTTTCCTATCTATATGACAATGACGGCAATCGCACGCGCGAGACCGACAACATTTCGCTCGATGTCAAACATTACTTCTATGAGGCGAACAGTCAGCGGCTGGACCGCATCGACAAGAACGGTCAGCCCTGGCAGAACCTCACGTGGACCGCGAACGGCGAGCTTGCCAGTCGAACGCAGACCGACGGCGCGGATGAGGACTACACATACGGTCTGGACGGAACACTCATCGGCGTCGAGTTCACCGGCGGCATCAACGATGGCTCGCGGATCGATTACACCTACGATCACACCGGCGAGCTGGTCGGCCGCAAGCTGACGGCCGCGTCTGGTTTCGTCGTGTCGGACGATCGTTATCTCGTCGATCGCCAGAACCTGACCGGATACAGCCAGCGCCTCGCCGTGATCGATGGCCTGACCGGCGCGGTCAAGTCGTTCAATACATTCACGGATCAGCTCGCGGCGCAGGCGAGCGTGACCGGTTCGGCGGTCACGACGAGTCACCTGCAGACAGACGGCCTGGGCTCGATTCGGAACTTGACATCGACCGGCTCCGGCGGACAATCGACTTCGGAGGCATACGACTACACAGCCTTCGGCTCGCTGACGGCGGGCGATCGTTCTTTGACAGATTACGCATTTACCGGGCAGGTCGCCGACTCGGCCACGGGTTTGCAGTATCACCGCGCCAGGTGGTTGGATACTGAAGGTGGCCGTTGGCAGTCAGGAGACGAGCTCTTTGATTTTATACCCGGCAAAGGGGCGACATTTCAGTATGCGCCTCAAAACCCAGCAAATTTCGTCGATAGAAACGGACTCTCAGGCCTCAGCTTGACCGAGATTGGAGTCGTCGCTAGAATTGCAGGGGGGTTAGCGGCGGGCACCGCCGGGGCAGTCAGGGCTGCGGTGGATCTGCCGAAAGTAATGAGCGAGGAGATGGGATGGGGTGATTATCTCGCCGGCGTCATCACAGCGGCCGTCGTAGCTGGCGTTGTCACATACCTATTCACAGCGCTCGCCGTGGCATCAGCAGGCTACATACTAGAACCTGCCGCAGGAGCCACCGTTGTAGGCGTTGCGTCGCTCTCAAGGATCGGCCGACTGCTCTTCTATGGATACAAAGGTATAATTTCTGCATTGGCCACAATGGCAGACTTCTTTCTTAGCACGAATTGGGCAAGCATCCAAGACGATGATCAAATGAAGGCGTGGGAAAGGGACTTGAAAATCAGTGCTACGATTGGTTTTCTCTTCGGCATCTTCGGGGGCAAACAGATTGGCGATAACACCGGAAAAATGCTAGCCAAATCGGCTTCGGTTCAAGAAAACCTCGCCCTGAAAGTGACGGCCGAAAATCGCCAGGAGGTTTTTGACAGCATAAAAAGGCTCGGCGCAAGAGGGGATCTGCTGGATGACGATTTGACTCGATATATGTTTGGCGAAATGCCAGAGCATTTGGGGCAGGAGCAAGCCGCAGCAGTGCAACGGGAATTACAAAAGGTGGTTGACGAAATCGGTGAAGAAGCAATGCGTGATATTCTATTTGACACGTTCAAGATACCGACTGCTGAATTGTTGCTAAGGCAGGTATATGACGATGTCAAAGGCGAAGAAAATGAAGATCCGCAATGATCATTGTGAAATCGGCTGACTAATCAAGGGAGTGTATCCCTCGCTGTAAAAAAGGTGTCGCGTGAAAACAACAAAATTCGCTTTCGTAGATGTTGACGTAGCGATCGTCAGCTTTCCGTTTCTCTCAGTGCTCCTGTATTGCCTCCAATACTTGACCCGGTATCCTCCGGTTGAACCTGTTTCCATCCCTTACATGTGGGCCGGCTTGATTATGCTTGTCTACGGACTCAGTGCGTTTGTTAAGACAGTCGCGATCAAAAGAGGTGAATCAGTGACGCTTGTGTCGCTGCCCTTATTGGCAAGTCGTATCACAGCTATTACGTTAATCGCGTTCGCATTTCATTTCACCATCGCCTCCTCTCGCGATGCGACACCCTACATTCCACTCATTGCCCATTCCCTGGCTGCAATCATTTATTCGATTGTGTCATTTACTCTTGCGGTAAGGCTCCCGAGATATTCTTTTCAAAAGAACGAGGTTGAGGAGTTCTTTCTTGGAGTTCATCGCCAGGAGCTGCTTGCCATAGTGCGAACTGCAAGCGAGTCATACGTAATCATGGGTGATCGCACTGGGATGGAATCTTTTTCGAAGCTCATGGAGGGCATCCACAGGCGAAGAGCCGTGGATTATAGAGGATCGCTCAAGCCACCTTCGTCTAAACTGCGATTGTGGAAGCAAGACAATTAGCGGCGATCAGTCCGGAGTTTCGCGGAGTTTCGATGACAACGTGCTAAATATATCGATGCATTAAGCAGTGGCCGCCAGGTTGCTGTCATCAAGCCCGCTGATTCGGGCACGGGCATGGTCTGGGACGTCAAGACCACGACGGTCTATGACGCCGAGGGCCGCGTCTTCCAGGTCATCATGAACGATGTCGATACGGTCGAAGATACGACGAAAGAGGATCTGACATTCGAGTTCGCTTACGACGCCGAGGGCGTGCGCACGCAGGTTACGTATCCCAGCGGCGCGGTTCGCGTCTTCGCCGACGATCTCGGCGCTGGGCCGGACGACGAGTTTCGGTTACGACGATTTCGGCCGGCTCGAGCGTGCCACCGCGCCGGGCAACGGTTGGAACTGGCAATACAACGCGGCGGGCCTGAGGACGCGCGTCACCAGCGCGGACCGCTCCGTCGAGGAGGAATTTCGATCTGGCCATTTGCGTGAAATCAGGCGCATCTCATGAGTGTTAGTTCAAGCCTGGCGGCGGCGCATTGTCATCGACCTTGGCCTTGGGCGAGTGACCCCTGACCCGTAAAGTCGCCGGATTTGGAGCTGAAGAAGTGCAGACGCTGGAGTGCGACGGCAGCCACCTCGGCGTCCAGATCGCTCGCTTCGAAACCGACGAAGTCGTCAACGCCGCGCGCCATTGGCACGGACGATGAAGTCTTGCGCGTCTTGCGCCCCAGTTCGTCATCGACCGACTCATGGCCAAATTCCTCCGGGTGTAAGCCAACCCCGTTCGTCGGATCGAAATCCGAACTGGCCCAAAGGAGTTCGTTGACGGTTTGGCGCTCTTGAGAATCGACGTTCGAGGCCGACTACGAAATCTTCATCAACTTATCGAAATCTGCGCGGGGAAAAACATCGAGCTTGCTCCGGCGGCTCGCGTTGAGGATTCGGCATCCTTTTGGCGTGAGCTGATCGCGCGCCTGAATGAAGGAGAGGCGTTGGAGGTCGAGGCGTGGATGCGACCACGTCTCGCCGTCCATCCGATAGTTCGGAACAAAATGATTGTGCTCGCTTCTCGATATCATTATCTGTCCGAATTCGGTGCTTTTCTTTCGAGTGGGTGGCAATAAATAATCGAAGTCGATTCCAATCATATATATTTCTCGACAGCCGAGAAAATGAGCAAGTTGAAGGTTAATATAAGTGACGGTGTATCCGCCGGTTACACTCTTGTCGAACCGCTCGCTGAACGGCATCGGCTTTCCATCCAATTTGCTCGCGGGGCCGGGCAAGTAATAGAGAAAGCTTTCATCGTCAGAGAAGAGAGACCGGAAACGGATGTCGACGATCTTTTTAAGCGGAAGCGCGCTTATGGCTCGTGAATTATTACGCGCAACGAGCAGGTCCGATACCGTATGAAAAGTGGGACGCCATTCGGTCTTGTCGAACGCCAGGTATATCTTGTTCGAGGCGATCGTAAGTTCATTCTTGAGAAGGTCGAGATCTTCAATGCGGAGACTGGGTCCGGTTCCGATTACGAAACAGCGGCGTCCGCGGTACGTGTTTCTCAGCGCTGCCAGTTCGGCATGGCGCTCGGTCAGAATCCGGCGAGATCGGCTGAACGGCAGGCCGCGCGCGCGCGCGTCAAGGTAAAGATCCTCTGACCGCCTGCGCAGGTGAGGAATGATTCGAGCCCGGCGACGGATGACGTCGGCAGGATTAAGAAGGCGCCTTAATAGCGAGTTCGACATAAAACTGAGGCTTTGGCCCTTCGGGGGTTGTCCTGCTTATTTGCTTCGACGAGCCAGGCAGTCCCGTTCAGCCCGGGCGATAGGACCCTCGATCGGCGTTCTGGGTCGCTCCGGGCTCCGGGCAATGTGGACTTTCTCACACGATTACGAACGTGAACTTATCGGACCGAGACGCGAAATTGTCCCGGCTGTTCATCCTATGGAGCGCGCTAGAGCGAATTCAAGAAAATTTGCGGCGGTAAATACCGCGAAGACGTAAACGCATCCGGCAGGGAGCCGTGCCGAGTAGGGAGCCCGGGGGCGGGAGTGGAGTCTCGCGCCTTATCGAGAGTGGCGCAGCTCGCGGCGAGCTGCGATCCGAATCGATTCCATCGCCGAACTCAAGAACCGAGAGAGTCATGAAAACGAGATAAGCCATCTCCGGGATTTTGCCCATGTGGAACCTGGATCGAAGTGCGCCACACACGGCGAGAAATGGCTTGATCGGCGCTATGGGTAGGTCCAGAATCGCCGCCACCCATGCCCAGCACCGAGGCCCGTGGACATTACATGGGAAATCTCGGATTAAATTAGCAATTATCACAAGTTGAGAGCATGAAGAGGCGAATACGAAAATCTCTTGCGACGAAGCTTGCAGGTCCGTCGGCGATCGGACACGCGGCCCGGCGAATCGCGCTCGATGAAGACTTCCTTTTGGCGTTAATCCGCGATGATGTTTTTAGCTTCAGGATTACACAGAACGCGGATCTGCTAAACGAATTCCGGAGCATGATCCTGAGTCAGGATCTGTTCAGGCTCGTGTTTCAAAACAGTGCTGATCGCGGAGAGATTATCCTGGATCCCTCGGTTTTCAAGGATCTCGTGCTTGATGACAGGTGGGTCGAAGCGCTCATCGAGAGCAAGGACATATTGTGGCGCATAAGGCACGACTTCCGCGCGTTCGACGCGGCGCTCCGTGACGAGCGATTTATGGAGCGAATCGTTTCGACTCAAGAAGCGAGCATTCGGTTTCGTGAGGATCCCGAACGCGTCATCAGCCTAGTCGCCGACCCCTCTATTTGGGACGCCGTGATTGCGGATGAAGAATTCGTGAGGCGGATTCTGGATGAGCCTGCGGCCCTGAATGCATGGAAAACCGACCACAAGCTGGCAGGTCGATGGATGGAACATTCCGAGGCGTGCGACGTTATTCTTGACAACATTGGGATACTGGACCGACTCGCGGCCGATGACCGGATGTCCGAGAGGCTCGTTGCCAACGAAGATCAACTTGCCCGGATACTGGCTCATCCGCACTCTCTCGCTGTACTAGGGAGCGACAAGACATTGTTGAGCCGTCTTCTTGGCTCGGAGGAAGCCAGGGAGAGTCTGGTCCACGCCCCATCCGCCCTGCGAGACCTGCTCCTCGACGAGCCGATTCTCAAAGGCGTGATGGGCTTCGATGATTTGGTCCATGCGATCCTGGACGAACTTCAAAGCCAATCGAAGTTATCGGACGCGCCTCGTCTGCTTGCGCGGTTGCTGAGGGAATCTCGCGTCTGGGAAAAGATCGTCGGCGACGACGCCCTGATCGATCGCCTTCTTTCTGAGAATCAGGTCTGGGAAAAGATTGTCGGACAAGAGGCTTCGATCAAACGCCTCCTGAAGATTGAGCAGGTATGGAGCAAGATCGTCGGCGATGGCGCCCTGCTTGAGCGCCTCGTCGCGCACAAGCAAGTCTGGGACAAGATCGTCGGTGATGACGCCTTGCTCGGACGCCTTCTTGCTCACGAACGGACATGGAAGAAGATCGTCGGTGATGACGCCCTGCTCAAGCGCCTGCTTGCCGAGAAACAGGTCTGGGGAAAAATCATCGGCGATGACGCCTTGCTCGGACGCCTTCTCGCTACCGATCAGGCATGGAAAAAGATCGTCGGCGACGACGCCCTGCTCAAGCGCCTGCTTGCCGAGAAACAGGTCTGGGACAAGATCATCGGCGACGGCGCACTGCTTGAGCGCCTCGTCGCGCACAAGCAAGTCTGGGACAAGATCGTCGGCGACGA
>JAJFLK010000473.1 GCA_021772735.1 Candidatus Sumerlaeota bacterium
GTGTGATTCTCAAGCTGGCGGAGAACCCCGGAGCCCTCGCGCGCGCGCAATGAACGCTGCCGACTTCGGTTACGCCCGGCCCTCTACGATCTTATTCCCGATGTCGTAGGCTCACTCCGGATCGGCTGATTCTTCGGACTCGACCCTACTGAGCCTGAACCTGCCGCTTGCGGCCGCGCCGGCGTATTCGCCCTCGAAGCGGTCGGCCTTGAGTTCGCCGTGCCAGAAAATCTTTTCGCCGCCCATACCCCCGGATCCGCCGACATTGACAAAGCCCTCGAAGACGGTCACGCCGCCTTCTCGCCGGCCGATAAGCTCAACGCTCGACAGAGCCGAATCGCCCGTCGCGACGTTGATCGTGGCTTTCCATTTCTTCCGGCCGACTCGTTCGATCTCGCAGGATAATGAGGCCTGGGAGGCCAGGGCCGTCTGATACGAATCGTCCGAATCCGATGCGGGCGGATACAGATGACCGCTCCACGAGCCGCTGACGACATCCGCGCCGCAACCGCCCAGCATCAGCACGAGCAGGACCACGCAAACCGTGATGGATATTGATCCAGGTCGATTCACTGCGGGGCTGCCTCGGCGCGTTCGAGCTTGAACGTGCCGCTGGGCAGGCGGCTGGTGTAGACGCCGCTGAAGACATCGCCGTCGATCCCGCCGCTCCAGGTGAACACGCCGCCGCTCGCCGCGCCGAGGTCGATCTCGCCCTCGAAGACGACGCGCTCGCCATCGCGATGACCCGGCAGGCGGACCTCGTACGTCGCCGCGCCGCCGAACTCCGCATAAAAAACCGCGTTCCACGAATCGCGACCGGTCGAAGTAATATCGGCATTCAAGACGCCAGCCGGCTGGGTCGCCTTGCCGAGATACCAGTGACCCTCCCAGCGGCCCGATGCCGGATCGGGCGCCTCGCTCATGAGGGCGCAACCGGGCCCGAGCGCGAAAATCAGCGCGGATAAAACAGACATCGCGCCGAAGCGCCCAATATTTTTCATCATGTGCATCGACTCATATTCCTCTCGTTTCAGTGTGGCCGCCGTGATCATCCTTGCTCCACTTCACCGACTCGATATCAGGCCCCTCACCGAGTTAAAAAACTCAACGAACTCATCCTTGGAGACTTCGTAGTATCGTTCTCGATCTGCGCCAAGGAAGACCGAGCTGTCATTGTTCTCGCCCTGGCCCAGAACGGCCAGTTCCTCGCCTCCGGAGTCGATAAAGCGGTATGTGATTTTGGGCTCTTCGACCCGCTGGGTCTTGAGCAAAGTCGCGTCCCTCTCCAACTCCGGATTCAGAATCCGCTTCCACTTCAGAGCGAGCAGGCGAAGCAAAAGAGCTTCGATCGCGTTCGCGCTGAGTTGGTATTCGTCCCCTTTATCGTTCTTGCCGATCCACATTTGTTCGCGACGCTCGAAATTGATCGCCGCCGAGTTATCCGCGATCTCAATGCGGGCGACAAGCTTGCGATCGAAGTGGAAGATCGTCTTGTCCAGGAAGTCATCTCTATGCAGGAAAAACGCGCCCGGCTCGCCCGAATCGAGCAGAAGAATATCAGTCTCGCCGAGGCGGCGTGCATAGACGAACTCGCGACCCCCGACGCGCGTCAACTTCCCGGTCTCGAAACCTTCGCGCCGCGCGCCCCCGGCGTCGCCGACGATGATTCGCAATCGGGGATCGTCGAGGCCCGCGTCGGATTCGCTCGGCTGAGTCTTCGCGAAGCCGACGGCGCGAAGCCCAATGATCTTATTCATGAGCGCGTTCGTGAAGTTCTGATCCAGCTCGGCCGGAGCCGGCTCGCCCAGCGCCCATGCGCCACCGGAATCGAGCCCAAGCTGCACGGACTTCGGGCCGAACTCCAGCGTGAGGCTCGTGGCTTCATCCGCGCGGAGCGTGAAAAGATTTCGTGCGCGCAGCTCATCGATCGAAGCTCGCAGCGATCGGACAATGGGCTGCGGAACCGAGAAAACTGAATCGCGACCCAACCGCATCGCGTAGTAAGACGGCGATTCGGAATCCACACGGCGGTGGCCGACGAGCAACGTCGAACGCTCGGGTTCGGACTCGCCCGGCCGCTCGATCGTCGCGATCATCGCCGGGGCATCCAGGCCGTAATTGGAAAGCGTCAGTGTATCGGTATTGACAAAGTCCACGGCGCGGGTCGCCTGGAACTCGCTCAGCATTCGTGTCATCTCGGTTTCGTCGGCGCGCATCGCGGCCGGTCGCTCGATCGACCAGCCCGCCTCGCCTCGGTCGATCTGGGTCGAGCGCCCCTCGAATGTCAGGCTGACGGATTCGGCCTCGGTCGCGTCGAAAGCGAAGAGTGCTTTATCGCGATAATCGTAAGCCGACGCCATTAACTGATCGCGAAGATCGTCCGAGACAGTGAAAAACTCGCCAACTCTCGAACCCGTTTCTGACGCCGCGGCCGTGTCATTAAAACGAGCATAGACGCGGCCATGCGCGGCGGTATCGCCGCCGATTGCGAATCCGAACGCGTCGTCCGTACCCTCGGCCTGAATGGAAACGATCAGGGGCGGGACGGCCAATCCGTATGCGGCGCGGCGCTCATCGGGCAAATCTCTATCGGGGGTGCGCTGTTCGTTTTCGAGATAGTAAAGAAGGTCGCCAATGGCCCGCGCCTCTGCGTTGGCGACCACGGGGCGCAGGATTCGCCACGTCTCGCCCTCGCGCCGCAATTCAAGCGGCTCGCCCCGGCGCGTAATCGAGATCCGGTTGATATCTTCGGCGGCGAATGGCAGCAGCCGGAGCGCCCGCGTCTGCTCCTCCTCGATCCGCGTGAGCCGGCGCCCATCGGCAATGACCAACCCCAGCGCGAAGGCGAAGATCAATCCGGCGATGATGGTTTTGTTCAATTTCATTGTTCGTTCGGCTGATTTGATTCGGGCGCGGGCGCCCTACCTTCGCCTCGTCAGGTTGACGTAACTGACGCCGCCGAAGAAAAGCGCCGCCGGCAAGGCTAGCCCGATGAGAATCAGGATAAGTTGCAATTCGGCATTGGTCAGAATCAATGGAGTGCCCTGGACCTCGCGCGGCGGCACGGCGACGAGATCCTCGCGTTCGGTCAGCCAGTTCACCGAGTTCACCATCAGCGCGACGGCCGGCTGGCGGGTGGCGATAAAGCGATTCTGAATGAACCGCGACGTGCCGTAAACGATCAGCCTGGGGCCGGTCGCGTCTTTGCCCGACGGCTCGACCGCCCAGCCGAGCGGTTGAGGACCAAGCTGAGCCGGAGGCGTCACATTTTTTCCCCGATCGACCAGCAGACGCTCGAACGAATAAGGCCACGCGTCGCCGCTTGAAAATACGAGCGGCTGAGCGATGAAACCCCGAGGGCGATTCTCAGACCGCACGATGCTGCGCACAAGCGGAAGCTCCAGGCGACCCGTCGAGCGCACAAGTTGCCGGGAGACCGGGTGCGCTTCATTGACCGAAGACATCGGCACGTTCAGCGGGTTTCCGAATTGCTTTTCGCCTTCCAAATCGACGATGACATCATTGCGGGCTTCGAGGCCGTAGCGTCGCAAGAGGTTCTGCATATTGGAATAATCGACGTTTTGATCGGCTTGCGTCGGAAGGTCGAAAAACACCAGCATCTTGCCGCCGCCGGAAAGAAAGTCGGCGACCTGGCGCACTTCGATCGGATAGAGGTCGCGCGTGGGCCGCGCGATTACGAGCAGACTTGCGTCCGAAGGGATCACGCCTGAAGCAACCATATCGAGCGAGGCAACTTTCATGGCGCGCTCGGCGAGGAAGTTCGCAAAAAAGCTCGCGGCTTCCGACGCCTCGGCGTTCACGTCGCCGGTCTCATGAACTGGAAGCTCGCCATGGCCGGCGAGAAAGTAGATGACAACCTGATCCTCGCGCGTGACCTCGACAACGGCGTTCGTCAGGGCGGCTTCGCTCAGCTCGCCCTCGCCCATTTTCTTCGTCTCCGATTCGTGGCGAACGAAGATCGTACCGTCGATCACGCTCGGAGCAAAGCGGCGCGTGAATTCGGGGTCGGCGTCCGGATCGTGCAGGGTCCAGGTGAACCGCGGCGTCACCTCGGCGTAACGGGCCAGGAGCTGCTGATAAGGCTGACGCTCCGTGTCGAACACGACGGCCTCAACGTCCTTGCCGAGGAGCTCCAGATACTGTGTTGTCGTCTCGGAGAGCGTGTGCCGCGCCTCAGGCGTAAGATCGAAGCGAACATCACGGCGGCCAAGCCCGATATAAAGAACCACGCAGGCGCCGATCGCGAAGATCGTGTAAAGGCTCGCGTTCAGGTAGTGGGCGAGGTTCGCGATCTCCGCGCGAACGAATGTCGTCAGGAAGAAGATGACCC
>JAJFLK010000474.1 GCA_021772735.1 Candidatus Sumerlaeota bacterium
CCGGACCCGCGCTCAGGACACTCAATCGCGTTGTCTCGGTCAATGAAGACATCTGTATCGGGTGCAACCTGTGCTCGAAATACTGCCCGTGGGAAACCATTCCCATGCTCCCCTACTCCCCACGGGTCGAAGCTCAAGATGAGAATAAGGAAGCCCTGAACCGAGAGTTCGTCGAGGCCGGCCGGATTGAAGTAGACAAACCCGATGAGCCTGATCTAGGCGAAGCGGACCAGGGCGAGGCAGCCGAGCAAGTGACAGCGGCGGACGATACCCCGGAAGAGGCAATCGCCTGAACCGATTATGAGATCTCGGCACTTGCCGACTGACAAGGGCGAATGCCTGAATTCCGTAGGAGGTGAAGCGTAATTCTGCTTGTCTGCCAAAGCCCCGAGGTGGACAATCACCTTTGCAAGGCACTCCGTCTTTGAAAAAGGAGGTTACATCATGTCGATTCTTGCGAGCGCAATTGACTTCATAGTCGCTACCTTCCCGTTCAGCTTGGCGCTGGTGATCGTCGGTGCACCCATCTCCGCCTACATCTTATTGAGATGCGCCGAATTCGTTCTTCGGGAACGGAAAACGTTCCTGCGGCAGCGTAAGACTTGGGTTGTTCTCTCTCTGGCGCTGATGGCCGTTCAGACAACCGGAGTCTTCATGGCGATCATCACCCAAGGTTCTTGAGCGAAGAGAAGCCGGGCCAGATAGAACACTGTCTCTACATATTTCGCACGATGACGGCGCGGGTCATCGCAAGGGGTGTTCGTGCCTTCGTGATCGACCAGCTTATCTGGTCCCGGGCGCTGAGGCTAACTCGCGCTTCGAATCTTCTCGACGATCGCCGTCGTCGATTTGCCCTCTGTCAGTTCCACCGTCATGACCGTCCCGCCGTATGCCTCGACGACTTCTCGGCCGATGACGCCATCGATCGAATACGTCGCGCCTTTGATCAGGATGTCGGGCCGGAAAAGCTCCAGCAACGCATGGGGCGTTTGTTCGCCGAACTCGGTGACATAATCCACACACGCGAACCCCGCCAGTACGCGCTTGCGCTGCGCGGCGTTCATGATCGGGCGGTCCGGCCCCTTGAGCTGCCGCAGAGATTCATCGCTATTGACGGCCACAACCAGGCAATCGCCCTGCCCCCGAGCCGCCCACAGATAACGAAGATGGCCGACGTGAATGACGTCGAAGCACCCGTTGGTGAAAACGATCTTCTTGCCTGCGGCGCGCAGCGTGCCCAAGTGACCGGCCAAGGCTTTGCGGTCGTGAATCTTATCGTCGCAGTTCATTCGGGGGTGTTGGTTCGAGTCGAGATCATTCGGGGCGATGGGTCCAGGGATGAGCTTCGGGATCATTCTCTGGATTGTCTTCGGGGTTGTTTTCGGCCGTATCACTCGCGCCGTCAACCATGCGTATCGGCCCCGGTTCATCTTCGGAGTCAGACTCGGCGAAGTCCGATCCGCCGGGCTCGACGCCGCTGTCAACGAGGTGCTCAAGGGTCGTATCGAGCTCGAAGGCCCTGGTGACCGAGCCACCGGGTCCCGGGTATTCTTTGACGCGCGTGGATGATGGGATCGGCTGGGTCGCCTTCTCAGCTTCAGGGCGCAGGCCAAAATCTTCGTCGGTCGTGCCGGCGGCGGCAACGCCGGCAAGCGGCTCGGCAGCGGCTGCCGTCCTCTCCATTGTGCCAAACCCGCTGACATCGACGGTGATCTTGTGAATCCGCTCGATGCCGAGCAATTCGGTCACGCGCCTCCGGACGACGCGTTCAATTTCGGATTGGACCCTGGGGACATTCGGGATCGGCTTGACTTTGATTTTCAAGCGCAGGTCGATGCCCTTGCCCACCTGCCGGACCGTTGAAGTGTGATCGATCACTTCGGCAATCTCGTCCATGATATTCGCGATGAACTGCGTGATCGCGGTCTTGTATATCCGAATGACCTCCGAGGAAGAGGTCTTGATCGCGATCGCCTGATCGCGCTGGCGGATAAAAAGTGAAATCATCCAATATAGCGTCGGCAGCAGGAGGACTGCGAGCCAATAGAACCACGGTCCCCAGCCGTCTGAAGCTGGTACGAGCGCTTCGGGAATTTGATTAAAAGGAAAGAGATGAGGTAATTCGAGCACGCCGCCCATAATTCCCTGGACGCCAAGAGCGACGAGCACGATCTGCATTGCAATGAGCAAAACCAAGGCGCTGAGGCGAAGAAAAGCCATTATTACGTTCCGTTTCGATGATCGCCGAGAGATTACTCGCCGCTGGCGATGTCCTCTACTTCGGGCTCGGGAGTGGCCACGGGGGGCTCAACTCGCTTGATGACTTCGCCTACGATGACCTCGCGCACATGAACGATCACCTGCTGCACGGTCAGCCCCGTCAGGCTCTCCACGGCGTTCTTGATCGCAAGCTGGAGCTGACGCGCCGCTTTGGGGATTTCCACGCCGTATCGAATGCTGATGTCGATATCGATCCGCTTGACCGTATTCTCGTCCATCTCGATCGCGATGCCCTTTTCAGCCTCGCCCCGGCCGAACTTCCAAGTCGATTTGCTGGACGACCCCGAGAAAGCGGAGTCGGACCAAATAATGCCTTCGACTTCGTGCGAAGCCACCGAAACGATCTTTTTGACCACGACCTCGTAGATGTGTACGTCGCCCAGGTCATCGTATGTCGTCATGATTCAGCCCGCTCCCCGTCGATTCATTATACGAAATCGCCCTCTTAAATCGCCTGCCCCTGCCTCGATCAATAACATCGCCCGGCAAAGCTTCGCAAGGTCCGAGTTGCGTCGGCGGGTTGTTTCCGGCTTTCCAGCGGCGCACCCGCATCAATTTCGGCCGCTGCGGCGCAGTCTCCACATCGAGTAAAGCGTCCTCAGATACGCCAGGCCGAACTTGAAAAGCTTCGCGTGCGATTTGCCCTCTTTGCGGGGCCGATAGTGAAACGGCACCTCGGCGATCCTCCCGCCATTGAGGTGGATCAGGATCAGGATTTCTTCGAGAACGTCAAAATCCTCGGCACGGAACTCGATTTCATCCAACGCCTCGCGCCTGTAGAGCCGGAAGCCGCTGGAGATATCGCGGACCGGAATTCGCAGCGCGGCGGTGAAAACCTCGTTCAGGATTCGGCTCAGCATGGCACGGAAGATCGACATATCGGCGGCGCCCCCGGGCACATATCGAGATGCGATCACAACCTCGGCATCCTCACGGCTCGCCCAAAGCTGCTCGATCACTTCGGGCTCGTGTGAGAGATCCGAATCCAGCGTCTGGATAAACCGCCCACGGGCCAGCGCAAAACCGGTTCTCAAGGCTCCTCCGTATCCGCGTCCCTCCTGGGTGATCGGACGCGCTCCGGCGGCTTTGGCCTCGGCGACCGTGCCGTCCGTCGAGCCGCCATCGACTATAATGATCTCATGCTCGACGTCGAGCTCATCGAGGGTCTTCCGGCACCGGGCGACAAGTTCGCCGATATTTCCGCCCTCATTAAGCGCGGGAATGACGATGCTTAATTCGACGCCGGAGGGCTGAGAATTCTCGTTCATTGGGCGGATTCGCAGGCACGGGGGATTCAATGATGAGGCGTCCGGATGCGGCCCGGAGCCGAAAGCCCGATACCCTCGCACGATGCCCGGGCGGCATCAACTTCTAAGCGGGGCCAGAGCGCCAGCCTCCGTCCGCATCTCTCGTATCTCGCGCATTACACGCACCATTGCCATACGGCTCCGGCGCGCCTAGGCTGATCGTCGAAATGATATTGGATCCGCCCAATCCGCAAGCCCCACTCGGCGGGGACTGGCTCGCCAACCCGGCATGGGCGGTGGTGTCCGAAGCTTCGGGCCCGTGGGGCAGGATCGTCCACGGGACGCTCCGGCGAGGACGGCATGATGCCGAAGGCAAGTTGCGCCCTGAAGGTAAGCTGCCGTTTGTCGAATTCATGCGACTCGCCGCGCCTCAGTTGCGCAAATTGGCGGCCCCGTTGGCCGGCGAGCTCGCCGAACCCCTCAGCGTCATTGGCGCGGATCAGGTTCACGGAGATCGCGTCGAACTAATCCGGGACACAGCCCGCATCGAGGCCGGGCCCGCGCGTCTCGCCTTTGAAGACGCCGCCGACCTGCCGTCGCTCCGCGTGTACGAATTCCCCGAGACCGACGCGATCGTCACCACCCGCCCGCAGACGCTTCTCGTCATCCAGACCGCCGATTGCCTGCCGATCTTGATGCTGGACCGCAAGACAGGGGCGATCGGCGCGTGCCATTGCGGGTGGCGCGGTCTGCTCGCCGGGCTGGCGCAAAAGACCGCCGGGCGCCTCATCGAGCTTGGGACGATGCCGGCCGACCTCGAAGCGTGGATCGGCCCCGGGATCGGCCCCGAGCATTACGAGGTCAGCCCCGACATGATCGCTCAATTCGAGACCGAATTCCCCGAGGGGCCGGTCACGCCCGGCCGGCGCAGGCTCGATCTCAAAGCCGTCGCGCTCGCCTCGTTGCGGCGCGCGGGCCTGGGAGCCGGGAGCATCACGGACTGCGGCCGGTGCACATTCTCCGAAGCCGGCGCGTGGCATTCATACCGCCGCGATGGGGACAAAGCCGGTAGGCTCATCACCGTCATCGGCCGGATATCGCAATGAACAACGACGCAGCACAAAGCACGAACGATCAAATCACGGACGAGACCGCAGAGGCTCGACCGGCCAACGGCGGCCCGACACGGTCCGCAATCGGACTGCCGACGGCACTCGCGCTGGCGGCGATAGTTACACTCGCGTTGTTCTATCACCAACGCGCCGGCCTGACGTATCCGACGCCATGGTCCGACGAGGCCTCCTTCGCGTATCCCGCGCTTGCGTTGGCGCGTTCCGGCAGCCTGCTCGCGCCCGAATTGAATCCCGACCGCGTCATCCACTGGATGCCGCCCGGATACACGATCGCCTCTGGCATGCTCTACAAAATCGCAGGGTTTTCGCTCGGGCTCGCTCGCGGACTTTCCCTCGCATGGCTGCTGGCTGGGGCCATTCCGTTCTATCTTATGCTCCGTCACGCCAGGCCCGCGAGTCATGGCGGCCGAACTATTCGAGGCGGGTTCGACGGATTCGCAGGATTCGATGGGTTCTCTATCGCGCTTGTCGCGTTGTTCGTGCTCAACGCCCCGGCCATCGCGCTTGCAAACACGGCCCGCATGGAGACGATGCTTCTCGCACTCGCGCTGGCGTCCTTCGCGTTCCTCCAGCGGGGCCGCCTTTATCCCGCACTGGGGATCGGCGCGCTGGCGCCGCTCGTCCATCCCAACGGGCTCTACTTCGTCGCCGCGATCTTCGTATATGCATTGCTTAATCGAAGATCGATCGCCGGTCAGGCGAGCAGACGCACGCTCGCGATCATGATTCCGGCGCTGGTTGCGTGGGGGGCGTATATCATCTTCTCAGCGGCGAACTGGAGCGACTTCGCGGCCGATATGAGCTACCAATTCGAGCGCAAGGGAGCTTACGATCTGCGCTCAATCATATTCTCAAAGCTATACATCCTGGTGTCGGCCGGCATCATCGCGCTGACGGTATTCGCCGGGGCCGAAGGGCTGCGCAGCCGATCGCTTCTCTACTTCGCGATCCCCTCGTGGCTGGCCAACCTGATCGGCGTGGAGATGTGGTACAAGATCTTCGAACACACGGCCTATCTCTTCTTCTGCGCCGTCGCCCTTGAAGCGTTCGGATCCCTGTCGGGCCGATTCTTAGCCGAGTCAGTGCGATGGCCCGCACGATCGGCCGCCGTCGGTTTGGTCGCCCTCCAGTTCGTCGCATTCGAGAACCCTCTCTACTATTTCACCGGCCTGCGCTGGGCAGGCATGAGGATGGCTCCGAGCAGTTATGAATACATGGCTGAAGGCGAGCGCTCCGCCGTCGAGGGTTTGATCCAACGCAACCGCCTCGCCGATCGCCCGCTTCGAGTCCACATCTTTCCCGAGGGCGACGCATTGCTTTTTCAGGATCTCGACCGCTCGATGGTCGTTTTCTCAAAGCCGCTTTTCACGCAGAGCGAGCCGGACATCTACATTATCCATCGCTCTCGATACGAGCCCTCGGGCCAGCGGCGAGTAGAACGACGGAGCGCAAAGCTCGCCGCATCGGGCATCGATATCGACGACCCCGGCGCGCTGCTCATCGCGCGAGACCTGAACGACCGCTGGTATTATCGAGTCAGCTCGCCACAGTGAAACGGCTGCCCGTTCGGCGGCGCGTCTTGATTCCGAGACATTGGGTAATCTTTAAGCGCGCGGGAGCGTCTAAAAGAACTCTTCCATAACTCGGTCCGCAACGAGCAATCCGCGACGCGTCAGCCGAATCGCTTTTTCATCGGCCTCGATCATTCCGCCCTCGCAAAGTCGGCCAACTTCGTTGTCATAGAATTCTCGGATACTTCGTCCAGACCACCGGTCCAGCTCACTCCACTCGACGCCCGGGACGCGCCTCAGCGCAAGCATCATCACTTCCGCGAGGCGCGTCCGCTCTTCGCCCGGCGGCTGTTCGACCTCGACCAGCCGATCGGGCCGGGTCGCCGCGAGATTCAGAAAACCATCCAGATCGCGCGGTTTGGAATATCTTCGCCCGCCGACGACGCCGTGCGCCGAAGGGCCGAAGGCGTAGACATCGCACTTGCTCCAGTATTTCGAATTGTGACGGCTCGCCAGGCCGGGCCGGGCCCAGTTTGAAATCTCGTAATGCGCATACCCAGCCTCGCCCAGTCGGTCCATCAACGTCTCATACATCCGCGCCGTCGGCTCATCGCCCGGCATCAAAATTCGCCCGTCGGCTTCCCAGCGTTTGAACGGCGTCCCGCTGTGGAGCGTCAGCCCGTAGGCCGAGATGTGTTCGGGCTCGAATTCGAGCAGCGTGCTCAAGTCCCGTTCGAAATCGGCCGGGGTCTGCCCCGGCAGGCCAAACATAATATCGAGCGACACGTTCTCGAACCCAAGTGCGCGCACCTTCTCGACCGCCCGCCGTCCCATCGCGGCGTCATGATCGCGACCCAACAGCGTCAAGAAACGATCATCGAACGACTGGCATCCGAGGCTGACTCGATTGACGCCTGCAGTGATCGCGCCCTGGAGTCGCTCGATATCGGCCGCCGTCGGATTGACCTCCATCGTTATTTCCGCCTCAGGGCTGAGCGCGAAGGCCTCACCGAGGCTCTGCATAACGGCCGCAATTTGGTCGGGTTCCATCAGGCTCGGCGTGCCCCCGCCGAGGTACAGGGTGTCGGCCTCGGGAACGGCTTTGGGCCGCGCGCCTTGCCCGCAGCCTGAGGCTCCAATTGCGCCGAAGACCACCGATGTGTTTTGGATCTCGGCAAGTAACGCATTCGCAAATCCCGAGGACTTTGCGAAATCCGGATGCTCGCGACCGAACGTGAAGAAATCACAGTACGGACACTTGCGCGCGCAAAACGGCCAGTGAACGTAAATCCCCGCTGGTTCGGCTGCGGATGACTCCACTGAGCGTGGCCCTGCCCGGCTTGCACTAGTCTCGTGTGACATCAGATTCGTGTTATCGAGTTCGTGGCGTCTGATTCGGAACCAGCAAATCTACATCGCGCCGTGGCCCGTCAGAACCACGTAGACCGTGCGCAGCAGAATCTTGAAATCCAGGGTCAATGACCAATTGTCGATGTATTGCAGATCCAGTTTCATCCAATTCTCGAACGAGCCGTGCTCGCGGCCTGAGACCTGCCAGATGCACGTCAGCCCGGGCTTCATCGAGAGCCGGCGTCGATGCCACCGGTCGTATTTCTTGACCTCATCGGGCAGCGGCGGCCGCGGGCCGACGAGGGACATATCGCCCAAGAGCACGTTCCACAATTGGGGCAGCTCGTCGATGCTAAACTTGCGCAGGAATCTGCCGACGCCGGTGATTCGCGGGTCGCTTTTCATCTTGAAAACCGGACCGTCGGCCTCGTTCTCTCCGGTCAGCTCGGAGAGTCGCTCCTCCGCGCCGACGTGCATCGTCCTGAACTTCCAGCACGTAAATGAGCGGCCGTTCAGGCCGAGCCGGGTTTGATTGTAGAAAACCGGCTCTCCAGATTTCGAGTTCATTCGGATCGCGATCATCGCCATCACCATCAGCGGGGCAGCGCCGATGAACATGATCAGGCCAAACGCCCGATCGAAAATGTATTTAAACAGAAGAGCGGGCCCGATCTCTCGCGTCGGCCAGTAGGTGATCACCGGAACGTCATCGAAGTAATCGAGCGCCGGACGCGCGATCTGCGCGTCAAAGTAATGCAACGGGATGTGCGAACGAATGCCGATTTCCTCGCATACTTCCATCAGCGGCGCGATCCTCTCCGGCGGAACCGCATCGGGAACGAAAACCACCTCATCCACAGCACAGTTGACCAGGGCGTCGGCGCCCGAATCCAGATCGCCGATGACTTCATAACCGAACATTTCCTCGGCCGGGACGCCGGGGGCACAGGGCTCTGGGCTCTTCGCTTCTCGATCCGTGATGATCCCCGCGATCCTCAAGCCCCAGATAGGATGCCCCTCAAGGTGCCTGACAAACCGCTCCATCGGTTTCCCCGACCCCACGAGAATCACCCGGCGGAAGTTATACCCCTGGGTTCGGAGCGTCATCAGAAGGCGGCGCATCGCCAGCGTCTTGATCGAAAGCAATACAAACAACGAGAGACCAGTCATGCCCAGCAGCGAACGCGAAACGAGCTGCGTGACTTTAGGCGCGGTCGAGGGCTCTGCGCCGGAGAGAAAATTCAGGAAATCGCCGCGCCAAAACGCATAGACAACCACGGTAAGGATCACCGTGATCTGGACGCAACTGATGGCAACCAGGCGGATTAAGCCGCGAATCCCCGTCCTCACGCGTTGGGAGCGATAAAATCCATTGTATCGAAGAACCAGAACCGTAATGGCAGGCAGGAAAATCAGGATCCAGGCGTAGTGCGTCCAGGGCGCCTCTTTGATCGCCTCGGGATAGAAGACCCGAGCAAGCTGGCGGATCCCATGCCCGGCGAAAAACGCTCCGACCGCCAATGCGAGGTCGATCACAACGTTTACGTTACCAAGGATGTATGATTTCTCGCGGATCATGGCTGGGCGCGGACTCTCCTCAGGCTATCCATAGCCCCTGCCATTCTATATTCGTGCCTCCATACATGTCAAAATCGAACGTCTAACGCCGCTCGGTGACCTCCGCGCCAAGTTGCTCGACAATGAGATCGAGCGGGGCGACCCCCTGATCGCCCTTGCCGTGGCGGCGCAGCGCGACCGCACCGCTTTCGGCTTCTTTCTTGCCGACGACGAGCATTGCAGGAATTTTATCCAACTCGGCGGCGCGAATCTTCCGGCCGATCTTCTCACTGCTCCGGTCCACCGTCGCGCGCAATCCGGCCGCCTTCAATTTCTCGGCGACCTTATCCGCGTATTCAATCTGATCGCTCGTAATCGGCAGAACCGCGACCTGCACCGGCGCGAGCCAAAGCGGGAAGTTACCGGCGAAGTGCTCGATCAACACGCCGGTAAATCGCTCCATCGAACCGAACGGCGCGCGGTGGATCATCACCGGCTGGTGCGGCTTGTTGTCCGACCCGATGTATTCGAGCTCGAAGCGCTCGGGCAAAACGTAATCGAGCTGCACCGTGCCGAGCTGCCACTTGCGCCCGATACAATCGCGAACGATAAAATCGACTTTCGGCCCATAAAAAGCCGCTTCGCCCTTGGCTTCGACGAACGGAAAATCCATCTCGATCATCACGCGGCGGATAGTATCCTCGGCCCGCATCCAGATCTCTTTGCCGCCTGCATACTTATCGCTCTCGGGATCGTGCAGCGAGAGCCGCACCTCGAAGTCATTGAATTGGAGCGTGCGGAAAACCTCCTGCACGAGCTGGATCGTGGAGCGGAATTCGCCCTCGACCTGCTCCGGAGTGCAAAAGATGTGGGCGTCGTCCTGCGTGAACCCACGCACACGCGTCATGCCGTTCAGCTCGCCGGATTGCTCGAACCTGTACACCGTCCCGAACTCGGCAAGCTTCACCGGCAGATCGCGGTAGCTCCGAGGCTCGGCCTTGAAGATCAAAATATGGTGCGGGCAGTTCATCGGCTTGAGGAGGTATTCCTCATCCCCGTCGCGCATCTTAATCGGCGGGAACTGCGAATCCGAATAAAACGGGTAATGCCCGCTCGTCCGGTAAAGATCGACCTTGCCGATGTGCGGCGTATAGACCGGTTCGTATCCGCGTTCGGTCAGCTTCTCTTTCATGTAATCTTCGAGCACGCCGCGCAACGTCGCGCCCTTGGGCATCCAGAGCACGAGCCCTTGCCCGGCCAACGGATTGATCGTGAACAGCCCGAGCTGTTTGCCGATCACGCGATGATCGCGCTTCTTCGCCTCTTCGAGCATCGCGAGATGCTTCTTCAGATCCTTCTTGCCCGGGAACGCGGTCCCGTAAACACGCTGGAGTTGCCGGCTGTCCGCATCGCCGTGCCAATACGCCCCGGCGACGCTCATGATCTTGAACGCGCCGATCCGCCCGCTCGAAGGCGCGTGCGGCCCCCGGCACAAGTCTTCGAAATCCGTGCCCTGCTCGCCGGTGGCGTAGAAGCTCATGACATCGCCGTCGGCTCGATTGACGTTGTCGGTCTTGTATTCGTCATCGGCCAGCTTGGCGAGCGCCTCGGCGCGCGTCATCTCGTATCGCGTGAACGGCCGGTCTTCTTTGATGATCCGGGCCATCTCCGCCTCGATCGCGGCGAAGTCTTCCTCGCCGATCGCGTGAGGACAATCGATGTCGTAATAAAATCCGCCATCAACCGGCGGGCCGTATGCCAGACCCGTCCCGGGCCAGAGCTTTTGGATCGCCTCGGCCATCACATGCGCGCAAGAGTGGCGCAGCAGAAACAGCGCGTCCGGATCGTCGGCTTTGGCCGTCACGATCTGGAGCTGCGCATCGGCGTTGATGGGCCGCCCCAGATCGGCCAGCTCCCCGTCGATCTTCGCGCCGATCGCCGCGCGCGCCAAGCCGGGACCGATATCGGCTGCGATCTCGGCCGCCGTCACGCCGGCCGCGCACTCGCGCGCCGACCCATCGGGTAGAGTGATGGTGATCTGTTTGGCTGTGGAAGGGGTCGCCTCGGTGGTCATCGCGGATAGATACTCGGAGATTCCTTAAAGATTACTCCCGCCAAAATACGGGCGAGGCCCCGCTCGCGGTTGGCCCCGGTCCACTTGGACCCAGGGCCCAAAACGGGCAGCTCATTCTAAACACCTCGGAGCGGGGATCAAGCGTGGTGAATTGGACTCAGGGGATGACATCAACAGATCTGCAGATTTGACCTCCCAAAGCCAAGTCACGAAACGCCGGTATGGGCGGATTCCCCGAATCCGAATCTTTTCTCTCAAAATGTGAATACTCCTTCGCATTCCGCGCCCTTTGTTTGGTGGAGCGAGGTGCTGACCCATCAACGGCGTGGAAGAAACGGGATCGAATCGCCGGTTCGGGGCTCACATTTCGGGGCGCCAATTTGCGCATAGACAACTCGCGGGCCTGACTTTAGATCAAACGTTTAGGAGATGTACCAAGAATGATTTCTTTCCAGAAGACTACAACCCCTTCCGCCATCCTGGTCTCGGTGGCTTTCGTGACGCTCCTGTCTCAGCCGAACGCTTTTGCACAGCCTCCCATCCCAGAGAAGATGCCCTTCTATCCGCAAGCCGGCATGATCCACGAAGACCTTTTCATCTTCAATTATTTCGATGTCGGAGGAACAACCGATTATAATTGCACAAATTTCGTAATTCCCGGCCATCGGGGAGTCGACACTGAGCTTCCGAGCTTTGCTGAACAACTCGTCGGCGTGCCCATATTCGCGGCTTTCGATGGCACCGTTGCTTTCGCCAGGGACGGACAACCAGACATGAATACCCCGATTACGGGGGTGTTGGGGCAGGCAAACCAGGTCATTCTCAATCATCCGGGTAACCGATCCACGCTCTATCTTCACATGAAGAATGGCAGCGTGGCCGTGTCAAATGGACAGACAGTTGTGCAAGGCCAACAGATAGGGCTGGTAGGCAGCAGCGGATTGAGCACGGCCCCTCATCTACATTTCGCTTATCAGCCCGACAATATTTCCCGCGTCAACACGGCGATATTCGCCGGCCCATGTCAAACCGCCGTTGAGTCACTCTGGGAAGTTCAACCCGCCTTCCCGAGCGGGCCCATCTTGAACGACTTCGCAATTATGGATCAGGATTTCGATGAAACCGCATGGCTGGGCTTTCCTTACTCATTCGAGCGAGGCGGCAATTTCGTTCAAGGATCGGGGCGCGAAGTGAGCCTGTTCTATCTGTATACCAACTTTCCGGACTCGGCGAGTGTGCGGTTTCGTTTCAAACGACCCAATGGCACACTGCAGCTCGAAGATACTCTTGTTGTTTCGGGCGGCACCGAACTGCGCGGATGGTCGCAGTTGCAGTTTACACAGGCGCAGTTGACGTTCTCGCTCGATCTACTTGAGCTTGGCGATTGGACCTGCGAAATGGCCGTTAATGGCACGACACTACTCATCGCTCCATTTGAGGTCGTCGCCACGGCGCCCGAACGCGTCAATCGCGCGCCCAACCCGATCGGCGCGGAATTCTTGAACGCCGACTCCACGCCCGGTCAGGTGTTTGTCGCGCATGTCACCCACGCCAATCGCCTGCTCGACGACCCCGATTACGACGTTATGAGGTATAATTACGTGTGGAAGGTAAACGGGGTGACGGTCCGCGATATCACGAGCGCAGCACTGACAGACGCGCTGCGAAAAGACCTCGCGGTGGACGGCGATGAGCTCTGCTGCACGATTACCGCGTCGGACGGAACACTGTCTGCGCCGGCGGCCGCCACCGCCTGCACGACAGTCCTCGCGGTAACTTCCGCGCAGCATTGGCTTCCATATCATTAAGACGTGGGTAGCGATCTCCGAACTGTTATGCTTGATGAAACAGGAATGGAAAGGTCCACATGAGCAGGCAGTTTCAACGCCTTTGGGACGATTATCTGTCGAACCCCAGCGAAGAACGCTTTGTGTCCTTTTATGAGGAGACGCATCGTTTCGTGTATTCGGTGTGTCGGCACCTGCTGCGAAATGAAGACGACGAGGTTGATGCCGTCCAGGCTGCGTATACAAGAATGGTTCTGCATGCGAGGAATCCGGAGAAGGATTTATCCGATCAGGCCGCGAAGCAAGTCTTATACAGGCTGACGCTCCGCGAGGCGCAAAACCTCCGAGACCGGCGCCGCAGGCGTAACCTCAAGGAAGTTGCGATGGAAACAATACCCGATACACCCGATCGCAAACCCCGACCCGATAAGTCGGCAGCTCAGAATCAAGCCCGCGAACAAATAGAAGTGTTACTGGCTCAATTGCCTGATAAATACCGGGTGCCGATTTTTCTACACTTCTTCCACGAGCATACCCAGAAGGAGATCTCGCAGGTTATCGGCAAGACTCAGGTCACCGTTTCGCGTCGCCTGGCCAAGGGCATCAAGATACTCAAACCAATGATGCAGCGCGCGGGACTTGAGCCAGGCTTATTGGCCGGCGGGATATTTGCGGGAAGCATCACGCTGCTGGCCGTGCCCCAAGCCCTGACCGCGCAGGTCGTTTATCATAACGCCGTTGCAGCAGTGGCCGTGGCGGGTGCGACTACGGCGAGTGCCGCGACCACCACGAGCTTCATCAGTAAGTGGATGAGTCTGGCGAAGGCAATGATCGGCTTGAAATCGATAACCGTCATGACCGCCGCGCTGTTGACGGCGATCATTGCCATCCAGCTCACGACCAAGCCCGATCCCCGGTTAACTTCAAGCACCGCGATCATCGACAATCGGTTGCTTGACGGTCTGGCTTTGGATCGCGATGGCAAACTGGATCTCAGCCTTGCGTCCATTCCGGTGGGGAGACAATACCGCAATGAAGTTCAGATTGAACGGCAAATCACTGGAGCGTGGTCACTCGATTATAGTTTCACCGAGCTTGTTGAGGTCATATCCAGGGACGATGATGGAAACACGCTCGTCGAACACCGATTGGAGAACATCGAAGCAGAAGAGAATTCCTTAAGCGCCGTTCTTCCTCGAGAAGATTCTCGCATTGCTGATACGGCGGCCCTATCATTCCGCTACAAGATCGATTCCGATGGCCACATCCATAATTTGGACATTCTGACCCGTGGCCCGGTGAGCAAATTCGAAGCAAAGCTGATCATTCACGCAGCGGCCAATAGTTACCTACGAATATTGCCCGTAAAGGGGGTTCTTCCGGGCGACAGTTGGTCGCGGATCTATCGATATGACCATCTTGATCATCTACCCGTGCAGCATCAATCGGAAACCATATTGACTTTCGTGAGCCTGACGCAAAAGAGCGAGAATACTCTCGCACGAATACTATCAGAGACTCATCAAAGTTATCATGGATATGGAATCAACAAGAACGACTGGACTCTCACTATTGAATACTTACTCGATGCGGACACTACAGAATTGAAAGACATTCAATCGACGTGGAGAATATCGGAAAAGAACTTCATAAAACGCGCTCCTAATGCACCACCAAGTTTTCGCGCTCTTAATAAGGTGAGCTATCCTAAATAGAACACAACAGAATTCCGCCGTGCCGGTCGCGCATTGTGTCTCTGCTATACGCACACAGACAGGCATTGCCTCAAATCACTTTTTGCGGAGGATGACTTCTATGCGTTTCATGGCAAACGTTGCCGCGTTGATCGTGGCGGTAATGTTCTTCGGCTCGCTCGCCTCTGTTTGCGCCCAGCACAGCGAGGTGATGGACAGTGGGCTCACCTTGAAAGAGGAAATCGCCAAGCGCACAATTAACCCCGCCTACACCCCTATGATTGGGGAAACCGACAACGGCCCGGCCGCGGGCGAGCGAGCCCCGGATTTCTCTCTGACTCCATTAAAATTTTACGACTTCAAGACCGAAGAGCAGGACATCACTCTGGAGAATGCTGAGGTGCTTTATGAGAACGTCCGGCTTTCGGATTTTCGAGGCAAGAAACCTGTTGCACTGATCTTCGGTTCATACACCTGACCCCCTTTTCGGGACCAGTCTGGTGCCCTTGAGAAGTTGTATGCGAATTACAAGGACGACGTTCAGTTTTTCATCGTTTATATCAAGGAAGCCCATCCGGCCGAAGATTGGCCCGAGCGGGTAAATCCCGGGCTGAAATACATCAAGGATCCGACCAATACCTTCGAGCGTTTCCAGGTGGCCAATACTTGCGTCGCCAATCTCAAGATCTCGATTCCGACACTGATCGATGACATGGAGAACTCCACGGCGACGGCTTACAAGGCCCACCCGGATCGGCTTTATTTGGTCGGACGAGATGGGAAAATCGCGTTTCGTGGCGGCCCGGGCCCGTTTGAATTCAAACCCGACGTGCTCGAAGAAGCCATAAAGGCCGATCTCGAAAATCGTGGGGGTTGAAACGGGCGCGCGGTGATCCCGAGCTATTTAGTAAACTGTCCCCCGAAACAAAACCGTCCCCCAATCCGTCCCCCGAAACTGCAGCTCGGCGATACGTTTGCGGACTTTCGCGGCCGGATCGCCACCCGGTTCGACGTGATCAAATCCACTCGACTTGCTTGACCAAAATCAGTAGGTCGATCTGATCGAATCGAACCTTGAGCCGTTCTTTCGCATCTCTCAGGAACTGTCGGGTCTTCTCGGTGTCATCCGTGACGACGAAAATGCACCGGAGGGTATCCGCGTAAAGAGTGCCGCCGTGCATCCAGGCACCTTGATACGGCGTTTCCTGGACGGTTATGCCGCCGAATCTTTCCAGTATCTCGTCTTGAGTTTCGAGAAAAAGCGCCTCATCGAAAGGGATCTTATTATTGTCTGTAAGCGGGAGAAATATCTCGATTTGAATCTGCTTCATCAGTTTCTTTCCTCACGGGCTCACACCCGTTTTCCGCACACCGGCACGTCAATGCTGGCGGCACGACAGCAGGCGACTTCCATCGCCGGCAATCCTAGAAGGGTAGTTCATCGTCCGATTGAGGCAACGGCATAGCAGTCTCAATCTGATCTGCGATGGCCTCTAGTTCAGCGGCTGGTTTTGAAAGCGACGTGAGACGCGCGTTGGCCATATTGAGGTACTCACTCAAGAAAACCGGAAGGTGCCTCGCCACAGCCAACCTCTTCTTAAGCGCGACATCCGTAAGGCGGGCGGCTTTCACGTCATCAGAAGAACGGCTGTTCTCTTCAATGATAATCAGACCCCATTCTCGTTCAATCTTTTGGAGTCCAAGAGTTGTAATCTCAGCGTAGTCCGGATCGGCTGGAAGGCGAGCACGAAACTCCTCGCCCACCTGCTTGCCCAGATTGCCTAAAATCTTGCTGATTCGAATCGTGTTTGCGGAAATGGAATCGCTGACGCTGCTGATCTCTTCAGCCAGCTTCGCCAGTTTGACGAAATCGTTCGCCTGGTCGTCTTCTTCTTTCATTGCACTTTCTCCTTCCGGGGATGTGATTGAGCCTCCCGGCTCGGATGTCGAGAACCTTCCGGTTCTCATGGACATCAAGAAAAAATTGGCTCCTTTCGTTTTAGGCGACGGCGATCATCGAAGGTCGATTACGCCGTCTCTGCCTGTTGTTGATTGTCTTTGCCCTGCCCGTCCACTTCTTGCCGAGAAATCAGTTCCACATCCACCGAGGCCTCTTCCAGTTCCCTGAATTGGGCCGTCGTCAAGACGTAGATCTGCCCACGCAGAATTGAGATGCTGCCCTTCCGGGCAAATTCTCGATTCCAATGGGCTCGATCATTGGCATTTTTGAAGCGCACGAAATTCATATTACACCTCGTTATCCTCGCCCACAATTATAGTCCGTCATGCAATGGCGACGCAAGCCCCGCATCCCCCGCCTGCCTATTCCAGCTCGGCGATCCACTTGCGGACTTCGGCGGCTTGATCGCCGCCCAGTTCGACGTATCGTTTGTATGCTTCGATGGCGTCCAGCAAATTGCCGCTGTTCTCGTGCGCGACGCCGATGTTGAGCCAGGCCAGCGCGTAGGTCGGGTCGATCTCCGTGACGCGGCGCAGAAGAGTAATCGCCTCGATGTAATCCTCGCCGCGAATCTCGATCGCCGCGAGGTTGTTCAGCGCTTCGATGTATTCGGGGTCGATGCCGAGCGATTCGCGGTAATAATCCCGCGCCCGGGCCGTCTGGGATAAGCTGTCGTAATAATTGCCGAGCTTGAGCAGCGGCGAGGCCGATTGCGGGAAGTAATCGCGCGCCTTGGTGAAGTGGAAGAGCGCCTGCTGGTATCGCTCCAGGCGCAGCATGCAATCGCCGAGGTTAAGCCGCGCGTCCATCTGGCCGGGTTCGGCCTGGAGCGCTTTCTGATATTCCGATGCCGCCTTCTCGTATTCGCGATTGCGCTGGAAGCGCTGACCATTGGCAAAGTGATAGGGATACGTATTGAGGACGATCTCGCGATCGCGCGCGAAGGTCGGGTCTGTGGCCGAGGGAAGTTCCGCGCCTTCGAGCGGACCGGCAAAAAGCACGCCGCGCACTTCGGTCAAGGTCGGCAGCCGGCCCTCGGCCGCCAGCGCCATCCGGCGGCTGATTCGCTCGCGCAGTTCGGCACGCTCCTCGGGCGTCATCTCTTCCCCGCCCTCGGCCGCCTCGATCTGCCGCATCTCGACCTCTTCCATGAGCTCTTTGGAAAACCGGCCGAAGAGCTCGGGATCGGACTTGATGTCAGCTTCGCCGGGCGCGGGGTGATCGAGCGCCAGCAGCGCGAATCGAGCCTCCTGATAATCGGGGGCCAGTTCGAGCGCCGTCATGTAAGAGACCGCCGCCTGCTCGGGGTCGCCCAAGAGTTCATACATCCGGCCCATCTGGAAGAACGCCGCCGGCCGCGGGCTGATGACCGAAGAGCGAACGAATCGATCCAGCGCGACCTGATGGTTGCCGTCCTCAGAAAATCGCAGGCCCTCGTCGTATGCGTGGAGCGAGAACTCGCGCAACTCCGCACGCTGAAATTGCTCGGATTGAAGCAAGCCGCATCCGCCGAGACCCGCCGCGCCGAAGGCACACACCAGCCCCAGGCCCAAGGCGACGCCCATGCGGTTCAGTTTTCGTGGTGATATCAGCATAGGCTTCGGCAAGCTCGGCATTGGGACTCCAGCGCTTTGCGCACGCGCGGTGCAATGGTTACAGTCCAAGGTATTCATTCCCAGAGGCAGCGACCCCCGCCAATTTCAGTTCAGTCTCCGATAGTCAACTGGTTGATCCAGCCATTTGTCAGATGATACTCATCCAATCGATCCGCCGTGAGGATCGAATTGTATACCAGGGTCTGATGGACATGCCGACTCTCGCCGATCGTGGTGACGATTCGATCCGGATACCCGTTGCGGAGCATGATCTGCTCCAGGTCGGTCAGCTCTCCATCGAAGATCATTTCGTGCTTAATGAACTGAATCACCCGCTTCTTATCCAGATAGACCCACTCGACCACGCGTTCGCCCTGGAGAGAACGGAAAGTCTTGCGCACGTAGTCCGGATCGCCCCACTGCTCAAGGATCAATCGCTGATCGTCGCCACGGCCGTAGAAATCAGGGCGGGGATGACGATATGCTCGGCGCGAGAAGCGATGAATGAAATCTCGTTCGCCGTGGCGCTCGTATCGCTTATAACTTGAAATCGAGCCGTCGTGCTCGTAGATCACTTGCGGACGCGAGACGCATCCGGCCATCGCCAGTCCGCAGACGAGCAGGATCGCGAGAAACAGGTAATTCGCGGAAAGAAGACGAAGGCTTCGCAGCCGATGAAAGTTCATGGTTCACATCCCGGAAGTTGATTCCGGAGGTATTGAGAGCGAAATTGGGGCCATAGCTTGCGGGCGGCCCGGGGCCAGTAAATAAATCGGCCGAGCAACCCGGCAGGCCCGCTCGATGTACCGCTGAGCCACATGGGATCAGAGCGCGGCAACCCCGAATTATGCGATCCTCTTTCGAGTCGCCCCGACCGCGATTAATTCACTCAAGGTTAATAATGTCAAGCACGTCTCCGCCACGCTCGCCCAGGTTCGCCTCGCTCGCCGAGGCATACGGATGGCTTGATGCGCATATCAACTTTGAGCCCCTTCTGGACCGCATCGCCTACAACGAGCGCACGTTCACGCTCGATGGTTTCCGCTCTCGCCTCGCCCGCCTGGGTGATCCGCATCGCGGAATCCCGGCAATCCATATTGCGGGAACGCGAGGCAAGGGTTCGGCGGCGCTCCTGCTTGAGGCCCTCCTGATCGCCTCGGGAATACGAGTTGCAACGTTCACCTCACCGCACCTGCGCGAGTATCGCGAGCGCATCCGCATCGACGGCGCCCCGGCCGACCCTTCGGTCTTTATGCGCGGCCTGGAAGAAGCGGCGGAGGGGGGGGAATCCGGCACAAGAAACTCCGAGGGATTCAAGACCGTCTTCGAGCTCTTGACGGCCACATTCTTCCTCGCTGCTCGAGATGCCGGCGTGGATTTCCTTGTCGTGGAGACGGGGCTCGGTGGCAGGCTCGATTGCACGAACGTTCTCGATCCGGGGCCCGTGCTGCTCACACGAATCGGCCTGGAACACACCCGCCTGCTCGGCGATACGATCGAAAAGATCGCGGCCGAAAAGGCGGCCATCCTCAAGTCCGGCGGGTGGGCCGTCTTCTCGGATCAGGCCGAGGACGGAGCGGCCGAGAAAGTTTTCAGGGATCGAGCCGGCGCCGCCGGCGCCGAGCTGCATGCGGCTTCGGAAGTCTGCCCTCTCCTCTCCCAGGCCTTTCACCCGCGCGGGCTGGACGTGACATACCAGATTGAAGGTCAGCCGCTCGAAGTCAATCTCGCTCAATATGGAGTCTTCTGGGCTGAGAACATTCAATCCGCGCTGTCTGTATTCGCGCGCCTTCGCGAATCGAGTCGAATAGGGATAATGACCCACAAAAACATCGTTTCGACGCTTGAATCCTTGGGGATAGAAGGCAGAATGCAGTCACTAACCTCTGAATGTGGCGAAGCAGGGATGATTATCGTCGATTCCGGCCACGACCCGACAGCGGCCCGGGCTCTTGCCCAGAGCATGGAGGCTCACTTTGGCCTCGATCCCGCCGTCGCATATGTCTCACTGATGGCAGACAAGGATGCCCCGGCGTTTTTCAGGGAGCTTTCCCGATGGGGCAACTGGAAGGAACTCGTCGTATACGCGGTCGATATTGAGCGCGCAGCGCCTGCGGAGGCCCTGGCGAGGGCCGCCGAGCCGTTTTTCGGGCGCGTTATTACTTGCTCCGATATGGATTCGGCAGTTCAGTCCGCCACGGCCCACGCCGAAAAGAGACATAGGATCGTCTGGACAGGGACGATCTACGCGCTGGCGCGTATCTACGACTGGAGTTGCCCGCATGACCGGGATTCCCAAAACCTCCCGATCGAGACGCAAGCTGAACCGAGCTCAGGTGCAAGAGATACTTGAGCGTAATGTTGCGCTATACAAAGAGGAGTCTT
The DNA here is from genome assembly GCA_021772735.1 of Candidatus Sumerlaeota bacterium. Lineage (GTDB taxonomy): Bacteria > Sumerlaeota > Sumerlaeia > MVZB01 > JAJFLK01 > JAJFLK01. The sequence continues at coordinate 20,574 of JAJFLK010000474.1, forward strand.
CCTTCGTTCCGTACCTGATCGAGTTGGCGGTCTACCTGCTCGAATTCGAATACGACTGGGAGGATGCGACAGGATCGCCGCCGGATAAGACTCCCGCGCAAACTCCGCCCCGATCACCGAGATCGACAACACCTTATCTAATTCCCGAATCCGCAGGTTCCGCCTCAGCGAGTCGACAGGCAGCCGTATCTCCTCCGAAATCAATCGCCGCAGACCCAAAGATCACGCCTCTCATGGAAGACAGCGAGAGGCGAATCGACCGCATCGTCTCCGGTGGAGGCAAGAAGAGAGAATCGGCCCAGCGTATCTGCCCCACCTGCGGCGCCAACGCCCGCCACGAATCCTTGTGCCCCCAGTGCCACAATCTGCTTCAATGATATCCGCCGATATCCGTGACTAGCGTTCTCCACCTGCGGGAGATATACGCACGCTCGTTGCGATTCGTTCATCCAAACCCTAAGATGCGCGCCGGAGTCGATATGTACCGGCTCCTACTCTGCGGACGCGCCAGCCCCGTTTTTCCATCCGGCACGATTCCCCCGCGCCACACGTAGCGCTCAAAGTGGTTCGAATTCTTGAATAAATCTCCCCGCCGCAATCGGGTCATTCTTCTTGTCGTCGCGGCCGCTCTGCTGGTCGTGGTCGCCTTGGTGTATCTGATGCGTCGCTCGGGCCCGGGCTCAGGGCCTGGCCAATTCGCCGGAGTCGATCCGCCCTCGGGCCCGGACGCCGAGATCGAGCTCACGCTACTCGAATCGCAGTACGGGCCGCGCGTCAGCAATCTTGCCCATAGCGCTGACCGAATTACGTTTACACTATCCGTCCGGGCTGATGAGGCAGACGACGCCTTTGAAGAACCGCTCGTATTCGCACTTCCCGCCGATCGCACGATCGTCCCGTTTATCGAATCCTACAGTTACGGGCCTGAGGACGACCGCATCGTCATCGAGGTGGAGAACCCCGAGCCGCTCCGCGCCGAGGATGGGGCCGATGGGGAAGCAGATGAGGAAGATCCCAAGCCCGAGGTCGCCGCAGCCAACCAATTCCGCACCGCGCGTTCAATGAAGATCGAAGATCTTGGCATCCTGCGCCGGTGGAGATTGGGTGTGGTCCGATTCAAGCGTGAATTCAGCGAAAAGTTTGCTCGAGCGAGCGAAGATTCGCGTGGAGAGCTGCGCGTGGATATCTCTCTGCGCTGGGCGGAACCCTATGAATTTCTCGACGCCCCACCCTTCAAGGCCGAAGTCGACCCCGAATCGAGCTGGGGCCGAACGATGGGGCGGCTCGTCGCCAATACCGAGGATCTCGGGCTGTTTCAGATCGGCTTGCCCGGTTCGAACCGAACAGGCGATGATGTCGCTCAAAGCGGCGACTTGGACACTGCGGCTCCTGGAGATACCGCGCCGATCTCGGGGCACGGGCTGACCGCGCCCTGGGACGATCATCCGGGCGATCGGGTTTGGGCACGTCTCCGGCTCGAAGCCGAAGGGCTATATCGTCTGGGATTCGATGATCTGCTTTTCGTGGGCTTCCCGCCCGATCGACCTCTTCGAGCATCTGATGTCCGCGTTTTCTCGCACGGGCGGCCGGTTCCGCTTCTGCGGCGCGAGACCGGGGGTGAGCGAGGGACCGAGGAGATTCTTTTTTGGCACTCGCCAAGCCCGACCGAATACGACACCAAAACTGTTTATTGGGTCACCGTCGATGGCTCGATGGATGATCCGACGATCAGTCCGATCCTTCCCGTGCAACTCGAAGGCGAGATCGTGGAGACCGAGCGCGTGCATCGAATCGCCCACGTCGAACGCGACATCGAGCTGAAGATTCAGACCGACAATCTCCTCTCGTTCGAGGGGCTAACCTGGGTCGATTCCGTTTTCAAAACAGGCGAAAGCATCGATTTCAACGTCGACCTCCCCGGTTATGTGCCCGACGATCTGCCGCTCGAGGCGAGCCTGAAATTCTTCATCGCCGAGTCCCAGGCCCGCCTCGGCGCCAGCCGCTTCGATATTGAAGTCGAGCGCGAGGACGAAGTTATTAGTTTCGGCACGGTCCAACCCACGGATCCGCGCAAAGGAGACGTCGAGGTGGCCTTCGTTTTCCAGGCCGGATCGCTCAGTCCGAAGGACAACGCCATCTCGCTGACTCTTCCGAGCAAGGCTCCGGACAACCCGCTCGGAACCGTCGAGACTGTCGAGCCAGGCACCCCGACCGATCTGTGGTTCGACAGCTTCGAGATCGAGTATCCCAGCCTGCCGGTCTTGTCCGATGGAGTGCTTGACCTGAACGAACCTCCGATGACTGACCTGGGACCCGTGTGGACCGCCATTCCGGCCGGAACCGAGGATGAATTCAACGATGCCATTGTGTTAGCCCTGGGCCCGGATGGGCGCCCTCTGGGCACGCTCGAGCTTACCGGACGCGCCGAGCGATTGGGCTTCCACTGGCCTGGCGGTCCCAGGCGGCGCACGGTGATTCGAACCGAGGCGGCGCTGATCGACACTCCGCGATTCGAGACGGTCGCGATCGATCGCCTGACGCTGCCCGATCAGGGCGCCGATCACCTGATCATCTCGCACGCCGATTTTCTGGATATCGCCGCCGACCTGGCCAGGCTGCATGAGAGCCAGGGTCTGCGCTCGCGCGTCGTCGATGTGCAGTCCGTGTATGACCATTTCAGTAACGGCGAGCTCAGCCCACTCGCTATCCGCGACTTCCTCGCATGGACCCTTGAGCGCTGGACCGGCGGCGCTCCGACTTACGTTGTTCTGTTCGGCGACGCATCGAGCGATTATCACAATCTCGCGCGCAACGACATCATCAACTGGGTTCCGACTTACACGCACAAATTTCGCGGCGACCGGTGGGCATCGGATTACTGGCTGACCCTCACAGCCGGCGAGGATGACCTCGGCGATTTCATGATCGGACGCATTTCGGTCAATAACCGCACCGACGCACGAACCATCGTCGACAAGATGATCTCCTACAGCGAACGACCCAAGACCGGCCCCTGGCGCTCGCGGCTCGGCTTCATCGCCGATAACGGCGAGTTCCCGCCGGTGGTCGAGGACCTGCGCGCGAACCACACCCCGCCCGCATTCGAGACCGTTCCGATTTATCTGAACGAGGAGATGCCCCTCCAGGACAACTGGTATCTGCCTCGCACATACGTCGAACGCGAACGGCTCAAGGTAAGTCCCGTCGCGACGCGTTCGATCGCGGATCTGTTCAGGAACGGCCTGAGTTTCCTTACGTTTTACGGTCACGGTTCGCCGAACATCTGGATGGACGAGCGCGTCTGGTTCGGAGGCGGAACGCCTAATAGCGACAACCTTTTCCTCGTCGATTCGGGACACGCCACGTTCGTGACGACGATGACCTGCAACACCGGCGCGATCGACTACCCGGTCCACAAGCCCTCGGGAGTCAACATCAACATCAGCGAGGACATGCTCCGCACGCGCGACGGCGGGGCCATCGCGCTCTACGTTCCCTCGGGTCCTTCGATCACGCAAATTCATCAACGCATGTCCGAGCAGCTCCAGCGCACGCTGTTCGGCGATCGGTTGCGCGCATTCGGCGAAATTGTCGCCCTGACCAAGACCCGCTACACACTTCACGAACATCCCGAACAGCTCACGATGATGTATCTGCTGCTCGGAGACCCCGCGATCGAATTGCAAATGACCAGCGGCCTTCGGGAGTTCGATCTCCCCTCGCCCCATTACTTCCCCGGCCAGAGAATTCGTGTGGATCTCGTCGGGCTCAAACCCGCCGAGGGCCAATTTGAGGCTGAACTGATTTCGGCTTCCGGCCATTCGCTGAACGATGACGACGCGGGAAACTTTACGGACGGACGCATCGCTCTGGATTTCACGATTCCGTCCGATGCCGATCTTGAGGCGGCAAGACTGCGCGTCTATGCCTGGAACGAGAAGACTGGCGAAGAGATTGCGGCCGGATCGAGCTTCGAGATTGCGCTGCCCGAGATACAGATCACCGAGGCGCGCGAGCGATGGAATGAGGATGGGACGCGAGACGTTTTCGTCGCGCTGTCCAACCCCGGTTCAATCCCGATCACCGACGCCCGGCTTGACCTGCTATATGGAGCTTCGGGGCGATCAGATTCGTCGAAGTTGCTCGGATCGAATGCAGTCATGATGCTGGGCGAGAAAGAATTCAACCTCGACGCCGATGCCAAGACCACAGTCTCGCTCCGGCTAAATACGGCCGCGCTCGAATTCATCCGCGATGCCGAAATCCGATCGCAAGATGCCGGGATGAAGGCTCCCGACCAGCCGCCCACCGAGCCTCAGCCCGTGACGCTCGGAATCGCTGTTGATCCGACGGCTGGGATATCCACGCTTGCGGAGCGGCCGGTCTTTGCGACGCGAAAAAGTGTCGGCCTGCGCCCGGCTTCGGATTGGGTGGGCCTGGTTCGGGAACTTTGCAGTATCGAGCCGGGTCCGAACGGCACTCTTCTCCAGCTGACCGGCGCGGTTCTCGGGAGCCCGGACGAGGACCGGTTATGGACCGTAGGCATCGACGATGCTGAGGGAACCGAAGTCACTTCCAAGGCGCTGCGCCTTTCCGGCGGGTCTGGGCTTGCGTCGTTCAACCTGCGCGGCGCGGATATGGACCGAGCGACCAGCGGAACGCTCTGGCTCGCGACGCGCCCCGCCCCGGGAGATCCCGACGGCGACGCGGACGCGGACCCCGAAGTCGAAGCCGGCGCCAATGCTGAAACAGGCGCCGAATCCGATGCCGACACCACTGCGCAAGCCGAGCGGATCAGCTCATTGAGCGTCGCTTCGCTACCGTCTTTGCGGCCGCGAGCGCGTATCGTTCCGGGCTCGGTCAGGGTTCGCCCCGAATCGCCAAGCGATGGCCAGACGATATTCGTCACCTGCGATATCGAAAATGTCGGCAACAAGGAAACCCGGGCGATATCCGCCGCGCTCTACGATAAGGACCCGGGCCGCGGCGGTCGCCAGCTCCCTTCAGAGATGGGCAACGGCAAGGCCCGCATCGACACGTTGAAACCCGGAGAGCGGCGCGAGATCCATTTGCGCTGGGATCCTTTCAATAACGCCGGCGAACAGGAGTTCTGGATCGCGCTGAACAGCGGCCGCTCGCGTGACGCGTCGCTCGATACCGATGTCAAACTCATGCACAGCGTCCGCGTGCGGTCCAAGGCCGCGCTCTCGCGCGGGAAAACCTGGATGGAACCCAACCCGGATGTCGACGGGGCATATCTGCTTTTCGGCGAAGTCTTGAACACGGGCGAGACGGCGGCTCACGATGTCGTCGTGATTTTTTATCGAAGCAGTTTGAAGACTGAAGAGAATCGCCTTTCCGAAACCATCTTGGATCGAGTCCTGGCGGATCAGACCAAGGTGGCCATCGTCAACTGGGTTCCCGATCCCGACAAGGATTTCATCCCCGGCACGGAGCAACCCGAACCGTTACACGAAATCAGGCTCCGCGGTTCGCACCAGCGCATCGCGCCCGATAACGACGAGAAAGAAAATGAAGATTCTTCCGCCAACGGCTCGGAGAATTCGGGCGCGGCGGAAAGTTCGAACGGCACCCCGGAAAGCAACTGACCCGCATCGAATCAACGCGGGTCAGCCGGAGAAGAAAATTGTGTCGCTCAGACTCGATTCCGGATACTTGACCCGGCGAAACGTCACTCGGCTTTGTCGAACTTGGCGAAACGCTTTTTGAATTTCTCAACGCGGCCGGCCGTATCCATCATCTTCTGCTTGCCCGTGTAAAACGGGTGGCACGAAGAACAAATCTCCAGCTTCCGGATCGGCCGGGTGGAATGGATCTGGTATGTCGCGCCGCAGACGCAGGCGATTTCTCTCATCTCGTAGTCCGGGTGGATTCCCTGCTTCATTGCCGTATGTCCTTTATTCTCAGTAGATCCGGTCCAAGTCTTCACCGGCTGCCTGACGCGCGCATCTCCGTTAATGCACTTAACCAGCCAGCCAAGCCGATGACACTAGCAAATCCGACCTTCATCCGTCAACCCGCACACGTCGATGAAGACGCGTTGCCTATCCAGCTTCACATCGGAGGATTGGAAGCTCACACTTCCCAGATAGCCAGATGGCATTTGATATTGACGAGAGGCCAGACTATTTGCGAGACTGCCGGGCTCAGCGCGGTCCAGACCGACCTCGCCATCACGATCTTGATAAACGGGATGCGGTTCAATGGCTCAGATTTGCGATATTTGCGGTAAGCGCCCCCAGGTGGGCTATAACGTGTCCCATGCGCACAACAGGACCAAACGGCGCTGGATGCCGAACCTGCAGAAGGTCCGAGCGTTGACCAACGGCAAGGTCAAGCGCATCAAGGCCTGCACCCAATGCATCCGATCCGGCAAAGTCACGAAAGTGCCGCACAATTTCTCCGGCGCCAAGGCCGCGACTCCGGCTTCAACCTCCTGACAATCTGACAGCGGGCCGATTGGCCTCTTATTTTTCAAGCTCCTCCGCCACGGCTCGCAAGTGTTCCGCTGTGGCGGATTTGTTCTGGCGCTCGAACAAATCGGCAGTATCCAGCAGCAGGTTCGTACGATCCTCGGCCGTCAACGTTTGATCCATATCCATGATGCCCAGGGATCGGATTGCCGCCTTTAGCGCCAGGCCCGGACGACCCGAGCGTTCGGAGGCAACCATTGCCATTCGCCACCACGTCCCCCTTGCGTCAGGCGGCAACGGGTTGATCCACAAAGCCTCCCAAAGAAACTCGGTGGCGAGCCTGTATTCCCCACGCTTGTAGGCGCGCTCTCCGGCCAGCCTGCGGACGTTGGCCTGATTGCGATGAACAAGCAGCATGCGAGGAATCGCGGCATTCAATTTGCCTTCGTGCCCCTCGATCTTGAACAGCGCGTATTGCAGGTAAAGCGCGTCCGAATGATTCGGGTCCAAACCGAGCGCGCGCTCGACCAGTTCGAGCGGGATGTCGGAATCGGGGTTGTTCTGCTCGACCTGCGCCGCGCGATAAAGCAATTTCGCCCCATAGCCCGCGCATTCCGACGCGACGGCCGCCGCCAGGATTAACCCCGCAACGATCACGCTGAGACCATAGTTGAATCGAGAGTTCATGCCAGAATCTTCTCCATGACCAGCGCCCAGCCCGGGCTCTGATCCCACAGCATCGCGAGCGTCGCGACAAATACCGGCATGCCCCCGCCGGCTACTTGCGCAAGTTTCACCGCGTCCTTCTCAGTGGTCAAAATGAAATCGGCCCCGGCGTCTTTAGCCTGGCAGCGCATGTCCTCGACATCGCTCGGCCCGTACTCGGCATGGTCTCGGCCAATGACGTGGCCCGTGATCTCGATCCGGGCCCGGCGCACAAGAGCCTCGAATCCATCGGGCCGGGCCAGCGCGCTGACGAGCAACGCCCGCCGACCGGCTAGTTCGGAGATGGGGCAACTGATCGGCGAGGCATCCAGAATCTCGCCAAGGGGATAATACGAATCCAACTTCGACTCGGCCTCGAGGATCGACGCCTGCGGAGCGTGAACCTTCAGCTCCGTGCGGATTTGATCCAAGCGGACCGAACGCTCCGCCTCGGGCAGGTATTCGGCGTGGGTGATGATGAGCGCCGTGGCACGCCCGAGAGCCGAGAGCGACTCGCGCAGCCGTCCTGCCGGAAGCTGCCGCGAGCGCGAAGGCACGTCTCGCGCATCCCACAGCACCAGGTCAACCTCGCGTGCCAATGCCTCGTGCTGGAACCCGTCGTCGAGGACAAATAAATCCGGATCGAATCGGTCCATTGCTGCCAGGCCCGCATCGTATCGACTTGTTCCGATGACGACCGGAACGCCCGGGCATCGCAGAGCCATCAACATCGGCTCATCGCCCGCCTCGCTCGCGGTGCAGCATGGCTTATCTCCGTCCGAGACAACCCGTGGCTGCCTCGCTTCTGGGACTGCGCCATATCCTCGGCTAAGGATCACGGGCCTCCGTCCACGGCGCACCAGCTCATTGACCAGATGAATGATGAACGGCGTCTTGCCGGTTCCGCCAACGGTCAGGTTGCCCACGCAGACGACCTTTTTCGGCAGCCGTGATCGGCGCTTGAAGCCCAGATCGTAAAGCCCGCGATGTGCGCGCCGCCCTCCGGCGTAGATCCACGACATGGGCAGACGCAACCATGACGCCCCCATCAATTCACTTTCGATTTCTGGGATGGTAGCGCTCATGCGTGGAGGGATCGTCCTGGGCTTGAGTTCATTGGGATCACGATGCTCGGATCGATCACACGAGCCTATCTAAACAATCGATTGCAAGAAACCCAAGTCAATCCGCGCGAGGTTTTAAGAAGAGGAGAAACCACAGATTACACAGATTTCACAGATTTCACAGATTAAAGAGAAACGGACCACGGGGGCACGGGGAATTCGGAGTAGTGAGCCGCGACACAAAATGAATCCGTCATTCTTGAATCTGTGAAATCTGTGCAATCTGTGGATTCTCCCACTCTTCGCTTTCGCCCCGCTGCCGGTGACACGAAAACCCCTGAACAACATGACCTCCGAGGCCGATAAACCATTACGGGCTGTTTTATTCTGCGCCCACACCCAAGGAGAACGGTCAGACCATGAACTTCACTCGACCATCGGAACAACCAAGACGGATATGCCAATCACTCCGGCTTGCCATCATCATGGCCTTATCGGCCTTGGCGGCATTGTCGGTATTTCCGCCGCGCGCCATCGCCGCGCCAGATTTCGGGGCGATGGAGAGCCAATACATGACACTGGTCGATTCGCTTGGCGCCGATGCGCCGGCGATCCAATCGGCCACGCTTTCTTACGCGGCCCAGTTGCGCGCCGCCGCCGGTTCATCAACCGGGGAAGCTTCGGAGAAAGCCCTGGTCGAAAGCTCGGTTTACTTCCATCTCGCGGGCGACAGCGTTGTGGCCAAGGAGGTGCTTCGCGAAGCTGCGGCGACCATACGGGCGTGGCCCGCCAAGTTGCTGTTCATCGATGCCGCGCTTGAAATGGGCCAGCGCGATTTGGCGCGCGTCGCGGCGGTGGCTTTGATCCCCGAAGTCAAGGCCAATGCCGCACAGGCAGCCGAACTCGTGCCCATGCTCAACACGCTTGGCATGAATCAAGAAGCCCTGATTGTCCGCCAGGCGCATCAATCCGCCCTGGGGAATTCAGGTGCCGACTCCAGCTCGGCCGGGGCTCAGACAAGCGCACGCCTGGACAACCGAGGCGTCGCTCCGATCCTGTTTACGGCACGCGCATTCGGCGGTGGCGGGACGGTTTCGATCAATAAATACAGGGGCAGGGTTGTCGTGCTCGATTTTTGGGCGACATGGTGCGGACCGTGCATGCACGAAATGCCGATGGTCAAGCGCATGTACGAGGATCTGCACCGCGACGGGCTCGTCATCATCGGTATTTCGCTCGATAAGAACGCCGGTGATTTGCAGCGGGCCATTGGCAAGTACGGACTGGACTGGCCGCAGGTCTACGACGGCAAAGGCTGGAACGCCGCAGTGGCAAAGAAATACGGCGTCAACTCAATCCCGGACACGGTGCTGATCAGCCGCGGCGGAAGGGTCGTCGCGCGCGGCCTGCGCGGAGGCCAACTGCGTCAGGCCGTCGAGGCCGAACTGGCGCGCTGATTCATCGAGTCTTGAAATCGTCTCAGCTCGCGAGCGCTTCATTGACCTTTAGGGTTTCAATCGTCTTGCAAACAATCTCAAGCCCAGCACGGAAAAAAACGACCGGATCATAATTCGCGCGTTGAACGTCGATTCGCCTTCGCGTCGTTCTTCGAACATGATCGGGATTTCGATCATCTTGAAACCGCGCATCCGGGCCGCGACCAAAACCTCCTGGACGATTTCCGGCCCGGTGGCCCGCATCGCATCCCATGGCATGGCCTCAAGCGCGCGCCGGCTGAAGAGGCGATACCCTGAAGTCGGATCGCGCAGCGGCAGCCCGAGCACCGTGCCGATATAAAAACTTGCGAACGCTGTGATCCATCCGCGCACGGCCGAACGCCCACGCTCGCCGCCACCCGCGACGCGCCGCGAGCCGACAATAATATCAATGCCTTCCGGCCCGGCTGCCGAGGCTTGCGCGACCTCAACAAAATCCGGAATGTGCCCCGGATCGTGCGAGAAATCGGCGTCCATCTCCAGCACCCAATCCGCGCCCAGTTCGACCGCGCGGCGGAACCCCGCGATTCCGGCCAAACCTCGGCCCTTATCTTTCTTGCGATGCAGAAGATGGACGCGAGGATTCGTCTCGGCCATTTCGGCGACAATTTTCCAGGTGCCGTCCGGCGAATGATCGTCCACGACAAGCGCCTGCCAATCTTCCCCGTGAGCGAGTATCGCCTCGATGAGCGGCCGGATGTTACCGGCCTCGTTGTATGTCGGCAGCATGGCTATGAATCGGGGCATGAGAATTGGATCGCAGTGGCGTGGCGTTTTTGCGCGCTGATTATTTTTCTTCGCCCGCGTCGAAGAGCCCGACGAACGCATGAGCGGCGTGCGCGGGCCGGGCAAAGACAAAGGCTTCGCCATGATCCGCGCCGATCAGGTGCCCCCAGCGGCGCGAGTTCGCCTCGGTGAACTTCCAGAACGCCTCCGAAGAAATATACGTCTCGCCCGCATCGGTGCCTCCATCGCCGCCGGTATCGCCACGCGCGTCGCGACCCATATTTTCCCCGGCTTCGCCCTCCGACTCCCCGACATGAAATTGCGTCGTGTAAGCCCGGACGGCTTCGAGCTTGGTCCCGTATGTGTCGCTCACATCTACGATCCAATCGGGCTCGGGCATGCGCGGCGCTTCGTGGCCGATGAAGTAAACCAGCTCATCTACCCGATGGCGCTCGCCCGGCGCGTCGAAGCCTCCGACGTTCGCCATGAAACAAGCGTCGCGCACCAACTCGTGCGCGCGTCCGTGATCCGGATGACGATCGAAACCGTGATGCGTCGCAACGACGTGAGGCCGCAACCCGCGCAACTGCTCGACCACCGCCTGCCGGTTCTCGTGCGAGTTCTCGATCCGGCCATCGCCCAG
>JAJFLK010000475.1 GCA_021772735.1 Candidatus Sumerlaeota bacterium
ATAGGTGGCTTCGACCACATGCGGCGCACCGGCGAACATCTTCTCGATCTCGGGCAACTTGGCCTTGTCCTCGTCCTTGCGCGGATCTTTCATCTTCCCGGCCAGGCGGCGCAGATTCGTATCCGGCTTGCCGTGTTCCCATTTCAGGCCAAGCGCCGCGACGGCGTCTCCGACCAGATGCAGACTATCCGCGCAAACGTGCCCCACGACCTGACCGGCGTATTGACCGACGCGGACCTGGGCGAGGTCATCCGTCGTCACCATATTGCTGCTTCGGCTGCGGCCCTCGGGCTGCATGTAAAGCGCAACGTCCAGAACGCCCTTGAGGCCACGCGCCGCTGCCAGATTTGCGCCGACGACTTTTGCCTCGGCATAGGGGGCCCGGATGAGCTGTGCGTATGCCATGTTCGGCAGGTTGATATCGTAAGTGTATTTTGCGGCGCCAGTGACTTTGGCCACCGCGTCCACGCGCGATTGCTCATTTTCCAGCGCCACCTTGTTGCGTTTATGAAACGTCGTTAGAGTGCTCATGCTTTGGACGCCTCCTTGCCTGCGGCCGATAGGACGGCGGCGATGACACCATCGTATGTGCCGCAGCGGCAGATATTACCCGATAGCCCGTGCTGGACATCCTCGCGCGTGGGCTCGGGATGCTCGTTCAGGAAAGCCCGCGCCCGGACGACCATGCCCGGCGTGCAGAACCCGCACTGCTGACCGTCGAATTCGATGAAGGCCGCCTGCACCGGATCGAGCGTGCCATCGCTCCCGGCCAGGCCCTCGACTGTCGTGATCTCTTTGCCGCGAGCATCGACGGCGAGCATCATGCACGAGCAAACCGATTCCCCGTCCACCATCACCGTGCATGCGCCGCACGCGCCGCGCCCGCAGACAAGCTTGGTTCCGGTCAAATCCAGCTCATCGCGCAGAACGTCATTGAGCGTCAGCCTTGGCTCGACGTCGACGATCTTCTCCGCGCCATTGATCTTCAGTCTGAGCCGCGCGGGACCGGGGCCGATCCCCGAGACGGCGCCGGGCGCCGCCGATGATTCGCGCAGGCCGAGAGGAACGGTTGCGACGCCGACTGCAAGGCCCATGCCCTGGAGAAAACTGCGCCGAGAGACGCCGCCGGGCGCGCCGCCGCCACCTTCCCCTTTCGAGTCCGAGTTCGAGCCCATAGGAACTCTCCTTTGGATGAAAAATGTATACCGGCAAGCGCTCGCACGCTTGAATGACGAATCAGAGGATGTAAATCTGTGGGCCGGTTGCGCTCGTGCCCCTGGTACTCGTTGGTCGAATAAACCTTGTTGTCTTTACATCGTCCCTGCCTCGTCTTATATCGCCGAGGCACCGGAGGGTCAATGAAAACCGGGCCGCCGCGAAGGTCAGAATAGGCGCAAATTTCGTTCAAGTTTGCAGGTAACCCATGACCGAAAACGATCCCTCCCCCATCGCTGAAGCCACGATCCGGCCCGCGAGGCCTGACGATATCAACGCCATCACCGTACTGATCCGGGCCCTGGCCCAATATGAGAAGCTTGAGGTGATGTGCCTCAGCGGGCCGGACGACGAGGATCGATTGCGCGAGCACCTCTTCGGCGAGCGACCATTGGCCGAGGTTCTCATCGCCGAAGTTCCCGAAAGCGAACGTCCCGTCGGCTTCGCGCTTTACTTCACAAACTACTCGACGTTCTTGAAGAAACCCGGCATCTATCTCGAAGACCTCTTCGTCGAGCCGGAGTTCAGAGCCCGAGGCCTGGGAAAGGCGCTGCTCGGGCGATTGATCGAACTCGCACGCGAACGCGATTGCGGCAGGGTCGAATGGTGCGTGCTGGATTGGAACGAATCGGCAATCGAGTTCTACAAGAAATCCTTCGGTGCGCGGCCGGTCGATGGCTGGACGGTGTTTCGGGTGATTCCGTGAATGATGCTTATAGCAAGAATCACGGAGTTTAGGAGCTGGAGTGATTTTTGGTGCCTTAAAACGCCCCTTCGTCCTGCTCTTCGAAGGCCGGACGGGAAGCACGCATCTGATCCGCTCGCTGGATCTGCATCCACGCGTGCGGGCCATGGACGAGCGTCTCTCCTCGATCCTCCATCTACGTTTGGGGGCGCGGACTCAGCATCTCTGGGCGTCGTGGGCTCTGCGCTGGACGTGGCTCGGGCGATACGACGCGTGCGGGTTCAAAACCAAATTCCGAGACGTTGCCGATCCGGCCGGCTTCGCGCAATTGCTCAAGGCTCGCGGCGCGACGGTCATTCACATGCGGCGGCGCAATCAGATCAAGCTGGTCGTCTCAGTGCTCAATGCCTCCCGACTTCGTGACGCCACGGGCAAATGGAATCTGGAGGCCGAAGCCGACCGGCTGCCGGCTTTCGAGATCAAGATTGATGTCTTCAAGCGGCTGCTCGAAGCGCGCGAGACAAGGGACCGCGTGCTTGAGGACTACATCGGCGGCCTCGGCCTCGAAGTCGTCGCCATCGATTACGAGGATTTGCTCGCCGACGAACAGGGCGTTTTCGATCGGGTTTTCAGAGCCCTGGGCGTTGAGCCGATCAAGATCGAGCGCGCTGGCGTCATCAAGGGCACCAGCGACGACCTGAGAAAAGCGGTCGTCAATTTCGATGAACTCCGCGCCTCTTTCGCGGGCACTCCATACGAGAAGATGTTCGACGAGTAAGACCTCCGGAACGACCTCAACCATCATGCACGCAAATCTTCGATCTCAACTTCTCGCCGAGTGGGTCTGCGGCTTCGATCCGCGCGAGGCCGGACTGGCGGTCCGCGACACGGCGCGTGAACTGCTCCTCGATTTTCTTGGCGTCACTCTGGCAGGCGCTGCCGGAGAAGAATCGGCCCGCGTCGCCGCGCGATATGCAATTGGGCCGGACATGATCCCAAACGGTGTCGGCGCCTTGGCCGGGGCCTCTGTCTCTGGCTCAGGCGGCGCGAGACTCTGGGCGTTCGGAGGCGAGCGAACCTCGGCCGAACTCTCTGCATTCGCGCACGCCACCGCCGGGCACAGCATCGAGATGGACGATGTCCACAACGCGTCGAGTCTCCATCCCGGAGTCGTGACGATCCCCGCCGCGCTCGCGGCCGCCGAAAGTCGGGGAGCCTCGGGCGAGGACTTGCTCCGGGCCATCATCGCCGGATACGAGGTCATCCTGCGCGTGGGAGCCGCCGCCGGGCCGGGCCGGATCTATGAACGCGGCTTCCACCCCACTGCGGTCTGCGGCGCGTTCTCTTCTGCGGCCGCGTCGGGGAATATTCTGGGGCTCACCGCCGAGCAATTAGTCCATGCGTTCGGCCTCGCGTGGAACTTCGCCGCCGGCAGCACGTCGTTTCAATCCGAAGGAAGCTGGGCGAAGCGATTGCAGGTCGGCAACGCGGCGCGTTCGGGCGTGCAGGCCGCTCGGCTGGCGGCGCTCGGAGCCCGGGGACCTGCGCACGTCTTCGAGGACGATGGTTTTTTCCACGGCTACAGCGGCCGGTGCGACGCCTCGGAATTGATCCCGAACGCGGGCGACGAACCGCTCATCGGCGAAGTCAGCGTGAAGCCGTTCGCCTGCTGCCGGTATAATCACGGGCCCATTGATGGTCTTCTTGAGCTGCGCCGCCGGCATG
>JAJFLK010000476.1 GCA_021772735.1 Candidatus Sumerlaeota bacterium
CGCCCAGGCGGCGCAGCGCGGCCGTCCGGTGGCTGCGCCGTCAATTGCTGCGTGCCGGAGCGCGTGAGATCGTCACCGAGCTGGCCGCCGCGCAGGCAGGTTCCAACGAAGAACAAATCGAGCGCGCTCTCGACCACGAGACCGAATTCATGGACGAGCTGAGCCGGATCGCGATTGCCGCGTTGAGCGTTGCCTGCGAGGAGTGCCGCGCGCGGCTCGAACTGAGATTCGGGGAGCCGATCGAAGAAGACGTGATCGGCGAGGGCACGCCGGTCTCCGCGCGATTTGCGATCGTGGCCATGGGCAAGCTCGGTGGGATGGAACTGAATTTTTCTTCCGATGTGGATTTGATCTACCTCTATTCGGCCGAGGGCCAGACGAGCGGGGTTTCTCCAGATGGCGGGTCGCCGCAGGGGAGGATCAGCAATCATGATTTCTTCTGCCGCCTCGGCGAGGAGATCGGCGTCTTTGTCTCCGAGATGACGGGTGACGGGTATTTGTACCGCGTCGATACCCGCCTTCGTCCCGACGGCCGCGAAGGCCCCCTTGCGAGATCCATTGACGCGTTCGAGTTTTATCACGAGACGCAGGCGCGGCCGTGGGAACGTCTTGCTCTAGTCAAGGCTCAGGCCGTCGCCGGCGATGCGGAGTTTTGCGAGCGTGCGGATCGGCTGACGCAGGCTCTGGTTTACGATCGACAAGTCGGGCCGGAGATCGTCGAGCAGGTCCGCAAACTGAAGGTCTTGATCGATCAGGACGTCGAGCAGGGCGAGGACGCCGGACGCGAGATCAAACGCGGTCACGGAGGCATCCGCGAGATCGAATTCCTCGTCCAGACCCTGCAACTTCTCAACGCCCGCCGGCGGCCCGAGCTGCGCGCACGGTCCACGCTTGGTGCGCTGGCCGCTCTGGTGTCTTCGGGGAAAATTGATCCGGACGTCGCCGAGCAGCATCGGCGCGATTACCTGACCCTGCGGCGCGTTGAGAACCGGCTCCAGATGTTAGACCTGCGCCAGACGCACACGTTGCCGGCGGATCCCGAGCGGCTCGAAGCCCTCGCGCGACGATGCGGGATTTTCGAGCAGGGCGAGGGCTCTGCTTCTTCGCCCGGCGCGAACCTCGCCGCCGTGTGGGCAGAAATTTCGGCGCGCGTCCGCAGACGGTTTGTCGAGTTTTTCGGCGATGGTAATGGCGGGGACGATGGTCGGGCGGAGGGGGGGGAAGGCGAGAGCGAAAGCCAGAATCCGGGCGAGCGGATCGCCCGTCTGTTGCTTGCCGAAGCTCCCGAATCCGAGCTGATCCCGCTGCTGATGCCATACGGACTGCACGAGGCCGGTTCGATCAAGACTCTTGCGAGGCTTGGCGGCATGGGCCGCGCGATTTATCTCGGCCAGCGCGGTCGCGAACTCTACGAGCAAATCCTCCCGCGACTTGTTGAGTTCGCGGGCGCCTCGGCGCGACCCGCTTCGGCGGTCGTTCATCTCGAATCGTTCCTGATAAAGTCCGGAACGCTCGAATCGATGTATGAGATCTTCGCCGCGAATCCACGCCTTCTTGAATTCCTGCTTCGCGCATTCGGCGCGGGGGACTTATTTGCCAAGACTTTGATCGCGCACCCTGAGTATGCGGATCAGACATTTGATACCAAATTGATGGTCGCCGCGTTTGGGCCCGAGGAAATTTTCGGGCGCATCGAGCGGTGGTGCCCTTGGGGGTCCGAAGCCGGTGAGGAGCGCGACGCGGCTTTGTTTGCCGCGGGGCTTGCTCGCGTCCGGCGCTTCACGTCTCTCATGATCGGGCTGGCCGACCTGGGGGACTTCATATCCTTCGGCGAAGCGACCGGAAGCCTCAGCACAATGGCCGATCTCGGCGTCGAGGCCGCCCTGCGTTACGCAGCCGGCCTGACGCGGTTCGACCCGTCCGACGCCAATCCCGTACCCGGGTTTGCCGTCCTCGCGATGGGTAAACTCGGCTCGCGCGAGCTGAATTATTACTCGGACCTGGACATCATTTTCTGCCGAGATGATGTCGCGGATGATGCCGGAGTTGATGACACCGATCCGAGCCCCGCGCCGACCGACGCCGAGGCGACGCGCGTCGCCGAAGCGGTCTCGCAGATCCTGACCTCAACCACCCCGGACGGAGCGGCGTTTGCACTGGACGCCCGCCTTCGGCCCGAGGGCTCGAGCGCGCCGCTGGTTGCGTCGTTTTCGCGGTTCGTCGATTACTATTCCCAACGTGCCGAGCCGTGGGAGTTCCAGAGTTTCACGCGCATCCGGCACATCGCGGGCGATGCGGCGCTTTCCGAACGACTGATCGGGAGCCTCGGCGAGATCATCGCCGCGCGGCTCGGCGAGAAGGAACCCGAGCAGGGCATCGCCGAACCGATGCGGGCCATGCGCGCCCGGATCGAGGCGGCGGTGAAGACCCCCAAATGGGTTCTGTGCGATTACAAGAAGGGCCCCGGTGGTGTCATTGACCTGGAATTCATCGCTCAGTATTTCCAGTTGAAGTGCCTCGCCGAGGGGCCGGACTTGCTTGCGATGAGCGCGGACCTCGTGTTCGAGGCGATGGCCGAGGCAGGGCAACTCGAAGCCGGAGCGGCCGCCGTCATGCAGACCGATTATCGATTTCTGCGCCGGTTTGAAGCACGCGCTCGATTGCTTTTCGAGACCGAGCGCAGCCACGCGCCCAGCGGCGGGGAGAAGTGGGACAATCTTTGCCGCGCGACCGCCGATCTTTTTCCTGCTGACGCCGATCCTCGCGAGTATCTCCTGACGACGCTCGCCCGCAACCGGCGCGCGTTCGAGGCGATCCTGGATTCTTCGTAACTCCGCAAAGCCGGTCGGTTCGGTCGCGCCGTCGCGCCGATACTTTCGAACGTCTACGAGATTCGCCCTCGGACGAAACGCCGAAGAACCTGGATCATCCGGTGGGCGGCCGCGTTTGTCTTCGCATCGCTCTCGGCGCGCTGGGGGTCCGCCTCGGAGTCCGCATCGTATCGGCCGGGCTTGAGGATGGAACCGAGCTGGCGCAGCAGGACGAGCGTGAAAAAGCCGAATCGAACCTGGCGCCAGTGGACACGGAACTCGGGCGGCGCGGTTCCGAAATACGGCTTCAGGAAATCCTCTGAGATCTTCTCTGCCGCGTCCATGATGCGGTCCGCCTGGCCCGCCGGGTCTTGATGATCCGCAGCATCCGCGTCGCCGAGACCGGTGCCAAATTCGCTCCAGCCGCGTCGCAGAAGGAAGTATGTCAGGTCGAGCGGGAAATCCAGGAAGCGCGTTCGGTCCAGATCAATGATCGTCATCGTGCCGTCTTCGCGCAGGATGAAATTATTTGGATGCGCATCGGCCGAGACGAGACTGAACCGACCGTCCATCGGATCGATCCGGTCGCGATGCGCCTCGAACCAACCGAGGAAGTCGGGCAGGGGGTCAAGATTTTCGGCCCGGATAAAGGGCGCCGCGCGTCCGAGCCGCTCCAGGATTTCGGCCTCCGGGTATCCGGCGAAGTATCCCCCGGCGCTCTGCGTATCGTGGCAATTGCCCCAGCGGTTGCTGCGGATCTGGTGCATTCGGGCAAGGAACTCGCCGACTTTTGCGTTGACGTCGGGCGCGTCGGACCGGCTCGCTTCGACGCCGCTGATTCTCTCCATCACGAGGCAGGCCGTGCCGTATCGCTCGACGGTTTCCTTATCCGCGCCGCAATGGAGAACCCGAGGCGCGGGGATCGACGCTTCGATGAGGAGTCGCGAAGCCTCGGCGAAGTTCCGCGCGAAGTGCTTTTGGGCGGGGCGATAGAACTTCCAGACTCTATCGGCCCCAAGAAAGATTCGGCGATTCTTCGTGGGGTCGCGCGATTCCCAGGGCTCATTGATGAGGCCTTGAGGTTCGAGCACTTCGGCTCGATATCGCTCGATGCCTTCGGCGAAATCTCGCTGGCGGCGCGCGGTTCGGCGTTTTTTCTGAGTGCTTTTGATCCAGCTTTTCAGCATGCGAAGACCATCGGACAAGAGAGGATTGAGCCCCGGGCGAGCGCGGACGGCGGCCGCGCCCAGCCGTTTCGGAGGCGTATTGTGCACGGCCCCGCAGCCGGTGAGAATACAAAAACCCGCCTCGCGGGTCAGATTATGGTGGCGGGCCGTCACCGGATCGAATCTCATAGGCCGCCTGCGCTCGTTGCGCGCCGCTGCGTCCGAACCGGATTGCAGTCCGTGCCGCGCGGGAGATAACCGCCGCTCAAGCGAGTCCGCCATGAGTTTACTGTATCGTTGTCTTCTGATCGGATGTGCCGGATTCTTCGGCGCGGTCTCGCGTTATCTAGTGACGCTCGCGTCGAGTCGCGTTTTTCGCACCGAATTTCCGATTGGCACGTTCGTCGTCAATATGACGGCCTGCCTTATCGTCGGCGTGCTTTGGGCCCTGAGCGAGGAGCGGATCGAGATGGCTCCGAACGTGCGGGCGATCGTCTTCATCGGATTTCTCGGATCGTTCTCAACGTTCTCGACTTTCATTCTTGAGACAAACGAACTGATGCGCGCGGGCCACTGGGTCGCGATGGCGGGCAACGCCCTGGGCCAACTCGTCCTCGGCATGGCGCTGGCTTTCCTCGGATATGCGCTCGGGAGATTGGCGTCATGAACGTCGCAAGCCCCCGAAGCCATGTACTGATCGGTTTGGGCCTGATCGCGCACCTGTGTCTTTTTCATATTCGCGCCGCCGAAGTCGAAGCCGATGCTTCAGCGGGTCACAGGGCCCGCCAGACCTCGGATCTTTTCCCCGATATCGCGTCCAGCGCGTCCGGCGTCTGGATCGCCGCGTGGCAGACGACCGACGAGTTCGCAGATGATTCTGGAGCAGGCATCGGTGCGGATCCCGACATCGTGTTCGTGCGGTCTGCTGACGGCGGCGCGAACTGGAGCCGCCCTCGGGCTCTCTCAACGACGGCCGCGACGGATTCCGGCGGTGACTTCACGCCCGGTCTGGCTACCGATTCCGACGGCAATTGGGTTTGCGTGTGGATTAGCACGGACAGCCTCGGGGGTCGAATCGGCCCCGATACCGATGTCGTCGTCTCGCGTTCCCAGGACGACGGCCAGACGTGGAGCGATCCCGAGCCCGTAGCGAAGAGCGCGGAAATCGACGACGCGCGCGGCGCCGACCTTTCGCCTTCAATCGCGTTTGGAGACGGAATGTTCCTCATTGCCTACGAGGTTTTCGGCGGCTTCGGGCCGGACGCCGATATCGTCGTGGTGCGCTCTGCCGATGCAGGGCTGAGCTGGGGCGATCCGATCTCGATCAAATCGACCCCCGGCGAGGATTGGGCAGCCGATTTTTCGCCCCGGCTTGCGACCGACGGAAGGGGCAACTGGCTCTGCGCCTGGTGGTCCGATAATCTAGTCGCCGAGCCATACCCATCGAGCCCGAGCCGCCCCTTCACCATCCTCTGCAGCTTCTCAGCCGATGACGGCGCGACATGGTCACCGCCCGAAGCGATTTCGGCGGGCTTAGATTCGGGCCCGGATTATCGATTCGCGTCTGTTGACTACGCCGGGGATCAGTGGAACGTGGTCTGGGAATCTGTCCGGCACGCCGGCGCGGCGGATCTTTCAGGTGATTCGGCCCCGTCTTCTGCTCAGGAGTCTGAGCTTGGCATCTCTTTCTCCTCGTCAACCGGCTCGGCGGGTGAGTGGACGCGCCCCGAACGTCTCGCTGCGGGCGAACCGGCTTCGGACGCGACATCGGATTCGGGATCCGCCCTGAATTCATCCCGAGCTCGCGTTCTTCGATTTCCCGTTATTGCGACCTCGCCCGAAGGCCGATCCGTCGTCGCGTGGGAATCAACGTCGGGTGACTCGGAGAGCCGGATTGAAGGCCTGGCGCTGAGCGACGGCGTTACGGGGGGGGCTGCGGATGGTCTCCGCGATTCGGATCGCGGCAGAATCGTCGATATAACCGCGGCCCTCGGAACGAATGCCCGAGGCACTCGCTTCATGAATCCATCGATCGAGGCCGACGCCGAAACCTGGCTCGTAATCTGGGAATCCTTTGCGCCGGTCGAATCGGCTGGAGCAACCGGCGCCGAAATCCGCCACGTCTATGCCGCCCGCTCTTCGGATGGGGCGCGGACCTGGACCGCGCCGTTTCGGCTGGATTGATTTCAAAAGTTCAACAGGTCCGGTTCGCGTGTTTCGGTCGCACACGCTTGCTTTGGGCCGCACATTCTGATAATCATTCGGGTTCTGCCTGTGTGCCGGGTGCGAAAAGCGCCCGTCGAGCGAGCCTGGAAGTTGACGATCAAGACTATGGCCGAACCAAGATACAGCAAACTATCAGTCGCCGATGCGGCCGTTGAAGGCAAACGAGTTCTCGTCCGCGTGGATTTCAACGTCCCGTTGGGCGACGCCGAAACTGGGGACTCCAGGCGGATCACGGACGACAGCCGCATCAGCGCCGCGCTGCCGACGATCACCCATCTGATCGAGCGCGGGGCAAAGGTTATTTTAATGTCGCATCTGGGCAGGCCCAAGGGCGAACGCAAGCCCGAGCTGAGCCTGGAGCCCGTGGCCCGGCGCCTGGCCGAGCTGCTGGGGCGCGAGGTCGCCTTTGCGAGCGATTGCATTGGCGCCGAAGCCGAGGCCGGGGCCGCCGAGCTGGCCCCTGGCGATGTGCTTCTGCTCGAAAACCTGCGCTACCACGCGGCTGAGACGAAGAACGATCCGGAGTTTGCTGCCGCGCTGGCGGCGCTCGGTGAGGTTTACGTCAACGACGCCTTCGGCACGGCCCATCGCGCGCACGCCTCGACCGATGGCGTGACGCATCATCTCTCGCCGTGCGCGGCCGGGTTCCTGATCGGGCGCGAGCTGAAGTTCCTCGGCGATGCGCTGGCCGATCCCGCGCGCCCGGAGATCGCCATCCTCGGCGGAGCCAAGGTTTCGTCCAAGATATCGGTCATCACCAGTTTGCTGGAAAAAGTCGATGCCATCCTGATCGGCGGCGGGCTGGCGTTCTCGTTCTTGAAAGCGCAGGGCCACTCGGTCGGAAACAGTCTGTTCGAGGATGAGACGCTCGGCACGGCGCGCGAGATCCTGGCCAAAGCCGAGGCCCTGGGCAAAGAGTTCCTCCTGCCGGTGGATTGCGTCGTGGCCGATGCGTTTTCGGCCGATGCCGAGACGCGGATCGTCCCCGCGACTCAGATGCCTGAGGGCTGGATGGGTCTCGATATCGGCCCCAAGACGGTGGCCAAATTTGGTCATGCAATCGCCGGGGCTGGTACGATAGTGTGGAACGGGCCTGTCGGCGTATTCGAGATGGAGCCGTTCGCCGCCGGCACGCAGGCTGTGGCCGAGGCCGTTGCCGCCAGTGGCGCCGTCAGCGTTCTGGGTGGGGGAGAGACCGCCGCCGCCGCCGATAAGTTCGGAGTCCGCGATGCGATGACACACGTTTCCACCGGAGGCGGCGCGTCGCTTGAGTTTTTGGAAGGCAAGATCCTGCCCGGCATCGCCGCGCTGGACGACATTTGATCGAGGCAAGGTCAGGGTAAGACGAAAAGAGGGTTTTTCATGTTGAGCTGGTGGATGCTTATACTGCTGGGCATTTATTTCATTATCTGCTTTTTGATGATGGGTGTGATTCTGATTCAATCGGGCAAGGGCGGAGGGCTTTCGAGCCTGGGCTCTTCGGCTGGCGGCATCACCGATGCCTTGGGGGCGACTGGGCTGGAGAAGACGCTCAATAAAGTGACGACCGGCATCGCGATTGCATTTGGCCTGTTTGCCATGGGGCTTTCTATCCTTGGCAGTATGCGCGCCCGCTCGCCCAGCGATACGGTTCTAGGCGCGACGCACCCGCAAATCGAGCAGACGATCCCGGGGACCACTCTTCCGCCAATCGGCCTGGACGGCACCCCTGGCGAATCTCCCGGCGCACTTTTGGACCCGGTTGAGCCGCTTGCGCCCGATGCTTCTGCGCCGTCCGGGACGCTTCCTCCGGTTCCTGAGGCTTCGGCCGGCACGGATCCCGCCGCTCCAGATGCGGCACCTGCGGCGCCCGCACCTGCCGTTCCGGATCCCGCCGATCCGGCTGCGCCCGATGGCTGAGATGCGATCCCGGCCTTCAGCGAGATCCGGATGCCGACCGGGCACCTAATTTTGATTCCGTCTTAACCCCACTCCGGGCCTCGGGATGGCTTCGCATGAGTTTCGGTTCCCCTCTGGACGAAGGTCAGCTCGACGAGGCTCGGGCCCGCGAGCTGATCTGCGAGATCGGCCGTCGGCTCTGGCAGCGCCAGTACGTCGAGGGCAACGCGGGTAATATCTCTTACCGCCTGGCCGGAGGTCGCATCCTGGCCACGCCGACGATGATCTCCAAGGGCTTCATGGCCCCCGAGGATATGGTCGTCCTCGATGCCGAGGGCAATCAGCTCGCCGGCCACCGGGGCAAGACTTCGGAGATTCTCGTTCACCTGAAAATTCTGGCCGCCCGGCCCGACCTGCGCTCGGTCGTCCACTGCCACCCGCCGCACGCCACCGCGTTCGC
>JAJFLK010000477.1 GCA_021772735.1 Candidatus Sumerlaeota bacterium
GGATTGAGGAGGCTGCAGGCTCCCTGGCCTCCTCGGCCCGTGCCGAACAGGATTCAGTGGAGCAGCTTGATCTGCTTATTTAGGTAGTAGAGGCGATAGAAACGATCAACTTGATTACTTAACGAACTCGGCCTCGAACCCGGCCGGGATCAGTCCGGCGGCGGCCACGCGTTCGAGGTATCGGTCGATCGCCGGGCGACCCAGCGTGCCGGTCTCCAGCGTCAGTTGATTCACATACATGCCGACGAACTGGTCGCCCTTGGCCTTATCCAGTCCGCGTCCCCACGAGAGCGCGTAATCGACCGCCGCGTCGCGGTTATCGAGCGAGAACTGGATCGAGCGTTTCAGGACGCGGTCGATCCGGTGGCAGAGGTCTGGGCCCAGATCGCGCCGGACGCAGTTGATCCCGAGCGGCAGGGGCAGGTTTTCGGTCTCCTGCCACCATTTGCCGAGATCGAGAATGCAATAGAAGCCCTCATCTTCGTAGGTGAGCTGGCCCTCGTGGATGATGAGCCCGGCATCGGCCCGGCCCTGGGCGACGGCGGCGAAGATCTCATCGAACGGGACGACGACGTAATCGAAATCGCCCATCTGGAGCCGGAGCGTCATGAAGGCGGTGGTGTTCTCGCCTGGCACGGCGATCTTTTTGGTCTTGAGCAGGTCGGGCGCGAACGGCTCATTGGCGATGACCATGGGCCCATAGCCCTCGCCCATCGAGGCGCCGGCGTTCAGGACCAGGTATTTATCGGCCAGGCGCGTGTACGCGTTCAGCGAGACGGCGGTGACTTCATATTCGCCGCGCGTGGCGCGCTGATTGAGCTGCTCGATATCTTCGAGCCGATGCTCGAAGCGCAGACCCTCGGTATCAACCAGATCGCGGGCAATGCCGTAAAACATGAAGGCGTCGTCCGGGTCAGGGCTGTGGCCGAGCCGGATGACTCCGGGGGCCGAGGCAGGCGAAGGTGCGGGGGAAGTCGGTGAGGTCGGAGTGGCTGTCATTACGTATCAGATTCCTTTTACAATGTCTGCCGTTCGGTCTGCCGGACTGTGGGATCGCCCGGCGGCGGAACAAAGTTTGCGATACACTAGCACGCCGCCCGCTTGACTGCACGCCGAACCGCGACGTAAAGTGGAGGCGAAGCCGGAAGTGCGGTCTTCTCTCAAGGGCGCCCCAGGGGGCAGGGGAGGCCGCGAGATCTCGGCAGATTTTTTGTGACGCAGGGCCCGAATCGGGCCGGCTTCGAGAGATTCGGACCGCCGCCGCCCGGAAGAGAGCCCGACCGAAAGTTAAGTTCTATGCCTGTCGCCATGGATCAGATCGAACCGCTGCTGCTGCGTGTGGAGAAGCCCGCGCGGTATCTCGGCGGCGAGTTCAATCAGGTCATCAAGACCGAGGGCGTGACGGTGCGCTGCTGCCTTGCGTTCCCGGATGTCTACGATCTCGGCATGTCGTATCACGGATACTCCTTGCTCTACACGCGGATCAATCGCCACGAGCGCTGGTCCGCCGAGAGGGCGTTCACGCCCTGGCCGGATTTCGATGCGTTGCTGCGCGAGAATGAAATCCCTCTGTTTTCACTCGAAACCAAGCGTGCGCTTAGCGAGTTCGATGTCGTCGGGTTCACGCTCCAGCACGAAGTCAATTACACGAATATCCTGAGCATGCTCGATCTGGGCGGTATCCCGATCGACGCCGCCGATCGCAAGAGCCCGTGGCCGTTGATCGTCGGCGGCGGGGAGGGGGCATATTCGCCCGAGCCGATGGCGCCGTTTTTCGATTGCTTCGTGGTCGGTGACGGCGAGGAGGCGATCGAAGACATCCTTGCGCTGGTCGAGCGGGCAAAGGCTGCGGAGTGGGATCGCGAGCGCGTTCTCGTCGCGCTGGCCGCGTTGCCCGGAATTTACGTCCCCGAGTTTTATGACGTTGAATATCTCGAAGACGGGCGCGTCTCGGCCGTCACGCCCAACCGCGAGGGCGTCCCGGCGGTAGTTCACAAACGACACTTCAATATCACGGCCGACGAGGGCGCGGCCCAGCCCGTCGTGCCGCTGGTGCGGACGGTTCACGATCGGCTTGCGATCGAGATCCGGCGCGGATGCGTGAACGGCTGCCGGTTCTGCCAGGCGGGGATGATCACTCGGCCGGTCCGCGAGCGATCGGTCGATCAGATTTGCGAGATCGCCGAGGCGGGTATTCGCTCGACAGGTTACGACGAGGTCTCGCTTCTCTCGCTCAGTTCGGCGGATTACACGGCGATTGGGACGCTCGTGCGCCGGATGGCTCGCACGTTCGGGCCACGTCGCGTGTCGATTTCCTTGCCGTCGCTCCGGATCAATGCCTTCGACGTGGATATCGCCGATGAGATTCGTGGCGTGCGAAAGTCGGGCTTCACCTTCGCGCCCGAAGCCGGGACGGACCGCCTGCGCAAGGTCATCAATAAGGAAGTCGATACCGAGGATTTCCTGCGCATCATCGAGGAAGTTTTCAGCCGAGGCTGGCAGACCGTGAAGTTCTATTTCATGATCGGCCTTCCGACCGAAACCGATGAAGACCTTGATGGGATCGTGGAGCTGACGAAGCGCTCGGCGCAGATCGGGCGGAAGTACCATGGGCGCAAGGCGCTGGTCAACGTGACGCTCTCGCCATTCGTGCCCAAGTCGAACACGCCGTTCATGTGGGAGGCTCAGACGCCGGAGCCGGAGATGAACCGCCGTTACGCATACGCGCGGCGAGGACTGCGCGGGGCGGGCGTTGACGTGAAGACGAACGACACGCGTTCGGCTTTCATCGAGGGGGCTCTGTCTCGGGGAGATCGGCGGATGGCCCGGGTCTTGCGCCGTGCGTGGGAGATGGGCTGCCGGTTCGACGGCTGGGATGAGTATTTCAATTACGATAAGTGGCTCCGGGCGTTCAAAGAGATCGGGCTCGATCCGGAGTTTTATGCGAATCGCCAGCGCGAGCAGGATGAGATTTTTCCCTTCGATCATATCGATTCGAACTTGGGCAAGCGGTTCCTCTGGGCGGATCAGCGCAGGGCCTGGCGCATGCGAGTGATGGAGCCGTGCGAAGTCGGCAAGTGCGCGGGGTGCGTCGCTTGCACTGACGATGTCGATCACATCCTTGCGCTCAATCAGAGCGGCGCCAGCGAGACGGGGATGGAGCGTTACGGGGTCGAGCCGCAGGGCGCCGAAACCAAAAGCGAGAGGCTCGCCGAAGGCCGAGAGCTGGGCGATCCCGATGAGGAAAGCATGCTGCGCGCGGCCGCCACCCGATACAACGGCCAGGCACGGGAGATGGCCGAGCAACTGGCCGATAAGGCGGCGACATGCGGCGCGGACCCACTGGAGAGCGAAGAGGCGGGAGCTGATGATGAGAAGTCCGAGGTTGGGGCAGAGGCCGAGGCGACCCCCGAGGTTTT
>JAJFLK010000478.1 GCA_021772735.1 Candidatus Sumerlaeota bacterium
TCGCCGTCCAGATCGATGTCGGCCACTTGGGCGCCGATGATCGTCGGGATCATCGATCCGGTCGGCACCTTGAAAAGCTCGAAGACGAACACGCGGACGAACATCGCAAGCACAAAGGCCAAGACTAAAGAATCCACCCAGGCCCGGGCCTCCCCACGTTGGGTCTGGCTCGGGACTGTCGCCTTAGCATCGCGATCATTCGGCGTCGATTCGGTTCCCGATCCCTTAGAGCCGCTACCCTTGGAGCCTCGCCGAGCGGCTGATTTCCCCTTAGGTTTTGCGGTGCGTGTTTGTTCGGTGTCGTTGCGGCTTTTTGCCATTGCAGATCCGGGGTCAGTCAGTCGACGTATGTCTTGCGATATTGTATGCTCGCCCTGTTCACGAGTGTACGGACGAACTCGTCATCGGAATCCCGGAACAATTCGGTGATCTCAAGGAAGAGGCTTTGGGCCCGCTCGAACTTGCGTATGGCTTTGAGGCATAAGGCCTCGTCATACCTCGCCTTGGCCTGAACGTATTCGTATTCGGTATAATCACCCCGAATTTCGCGCAGCATGTCGATGGCTTTCTCGTAGTCCTTCTTGCGCACCTTCATGCCGGCGATGTCGAATCCGGCTTGCATATCGGCGATCTGGAGGCGTGCCAGCGGCGTGACGTTGCGATCCTCGGGGAAATAATCAATAACTCGCTGGTAGATCTCGCGCACCGTATCGCGAAGTTCCAAGAGCGCGGGCATGTCGCCTTTGTCGCGAAGACTCAGATCGCGGCGGTCGCGATACTCGACGGCGTAATTGTATTGAGCCTCGGCGGACTCCAGGACAGGAACGTGGACCGTCGTCTCTTTCTCGAACCACGAGCATCCCGTAGCGCTCGCGGCGACGAGCGCGCAAATGAGCATCAGCCTTGTCAGGGTGGATTGGTTTAGCATGGCGAACAAATTTCTGGGGCGGCAAGTCCGGCAAGGGCGATCTTCGCGAGCCGGACGGGCGCCGGAGCAATAGCGAATCACGTTAGAGGATGGCTCCGGAGGCTGTCAACGACGGCGGGGATAGAAGGGCCGGCGCCGGTCGGCTTTCGTGCAGTGTCCGCGCAAGTTCGAGTCGGGGTTTTACTCCATTTCCGGAGGCGCCGCCGGTGGGTTTTTTGCCTCCAGGGCCGAACCCCAGATCAACCTCGCGTTGCCTTTGGCCGAGCCGATCGAATCCAGCGTTTGGAGCAGGCGTTCGCGTTTGCGGCCGTCTTCATCCTCGAACATATCACCCTGCACGGCATCGCCCATGTTGGCGACTCCGACGCCGAGCAGCCGCAGCGGCGTTGCCCCATCCCAGACGCGGTCGAAGAAGTCGCGCGCTCGGCGATAGAGAATCGTGTCGTCATTCGTTCGGGGTTCGATCCCCTCCCTTCGCGTGAGCGTCGTGAAGTCCGGGTATCGGATCTTGAGCGTCAGCGTGCCGGCCCATTGCTCGCGCTTGCGAAGTTGAGAGCCGAGTTTCATCGTCATGCGCGCCAGTTTGCCGTGAATTAATTCCCGCTCTCCGATGTCGTCGCCGAACGTCGCCTCGGTGCTGATCTGCAGGCGCTCGCGCGATGGCGTGACCTGAGCCGAGCCCTTTCCGATGGCGCGCCGGTAGTAGCTTGCGCCGTGATCGCCGAGCAGGCGCACGAGCCGCTCTTCGCCAGCGTCAATTAACTGGCCGAGCGTCCGGATGTTCGCGCCATTGAGACGCTTTGCGGTCTTGGGCCCGAGCCCCGGAAGCGCGCTGATCGAAAGCGGACGAACGATCGCGGCCTCGCCGCCCGGCGCGACGACGAACAGGCCGCTCGGCTTGGATAGCTTCGAGGCGATCTTCGCTTGGGTGCGCGTCGTCGCCAGGCCGATCGAAACAGGCAGTCCGGTCTGCGCCGCGATCCGGGATCGTATGTGATGCGCCGCGCCAATCGGCTCGCCATGCAGAAGGTCCGTGCCGCGCAGGTCAAGGTAGGCCTCATCGGGAGAAGCCATTTCCACGAGATCGGTAAATGACTCAAGGATCGTGCGAACCCGGGACGTGTATTCGCCGTAATTGGAACGTCCCACGGGGACGATAACGGCCTCGGGGCAGAGGCGCATGGCCTGGGCCAGCGGCATGGCGGAGTGTACGCCGAAGGCGCGGGATTCATACGAACACGCCGCGACGACGCCGCGCCGCAGATCGCCATCTTGTCCTCCGCCGACAATGACCGGCTTGCCGATCAACGATCGATCGTGCAGCCGCTCAACGGAAACGAAGAACGTGTCCATATCGACATGGACGATTGCGGTGGGCCAATTCAATGGGTCTTCCTATTTCCCGAGTCGGCTGATGAGCAACCCCCACGCCGACGCCGCGCCCCTCGGGCCATGACAGAGTATAACCCGGCGCAAACGCAGGGGCGAAAGAAAAACGATAATATTTGGCCGTGATGAATCCTTAACGGGGCGGCCTCGCGGGATTGACAAACTGCAAGTGCCGGGTCAATTACCCTTGATTGATCGTCTTCTCGGGCCGAAGGTCGAGGCTTGGGGACGCAAAGCCGAGCGAGCTCGATTGCGAGGCGAGAAGCTTCAGGCATGAGGATGATAGAGGGAGATGGGACTATGATTAACCAATGTAAGAGAACGCCATTACCGATTCTTCGGATCTTTTTGTTCGCGAGCCAATTGACCGTCCTGGGGATCTCACAGGTCGCGGCGGCAGGGCCCCTGGTCAAAACCTGGGAGGCTCACGGGGGATTGGAGCGATGGCGCACGCAACGGACCCTGCACTACGTCATGCACGATTTTCCGCTGAGCGCACAGGTGGCCAAACCCAACAAATCCACCGTGGACCTGCGCAATCGATCCAATAGAATTGAGGGCGTCGGTTTCATCGTGGGGTTCGACGGCGAGGAGGCTTGGTCCAAGCCGGGTCCGGACGCCGTCGGCCTGCCGCCACGCTTTTTCGCGCTCGGTTCTTTTTATTTCATTGGCATGCCGTTCGTCTTCGCCGATCCCGGAGTGGTTCTCGAGGACCGGGGGATGGCCGTTTTTCGAGACAAAGAATACCGCGTGGTCGCGGCGGGCTACGAGACGGGCATTGGGCACACCTCCAAGGACGATTACATCCTCTATATTGATCCCGATACCGACCTTCTCCAACTCATTCACCACAGCGTTACCGAACCCTCAAACAAGGTGGAGCGCGTGACCTGGGTGTTCGACGAGTGGCAGAGCGTCTCGGGGCTGACGGTTCCCTTGCGCATAACTTTTTACGGCGGATGGAACGAGGGCGTGGTGCCCGAACCGGGCGCACAATGCACGATCCTGGGCGTCACATTCCGGACCACTCCACCAGACCCCGCTATCTTTGCGCGCCCCGTAGACGGTGTCGTGGATGATTCGCCGCTCTACTAATCAGGCCCAGCGAAGACACTATCAATCCGAGCCGGTACTATAGATTCGGCCTCGATCGTGCTTTATGATCGGGATCGAGCTTTGCGATTTCAGGTGGTCCCGATGGCGACACGTATCGAGGAAAAACGATTTGCGGCCCGGCCTGTTGTCGAGGCTTACGTCGAGAAGGTTCTGCGACGAGCGCTGGGCTGGGGCGATTCGCGCATCCGAATCACGATTCCCGCCGAGGGGACGCGCTCGCTGATTTATTTCATCGCGCCCGATGGGCACCCGGCGGTTGCCGTGCAGGCGTTCGAAGACGGCACCGAACATACCCGGCTCCGTAAGGCTCTCGCTCTCGGCCACAAGCGCGAACTGCCCATTCCCGATCTTGTGCGATCGGGCGTGGCGGCGCTCGATCGCTCCCGGTATGGATACTGCTTTATCGTCATGGGATTCATCGACGGGAAAGCTCTGCCGCCGGAGCCTCCGCACCATGCCGTCCGCGAATCCCTGGCCGTTGCGCTCGCCCGGTTGCACGGCGTCAAGCGCCGCCGCTGGGGCAAGCCGGGTCGAATGCATTTGCTGCGCTCCATACGCGAGGATCTATGGGCGAGCGTCGGCAAGCGCCTGGCCGACCTGGGTGAGGGGGGAAGCGGCGTGCCCGGGCTGGATGCCGAAAAACTTGCGGCCGTCGAGAAGTGGTTTGCCCATTCCCTGGCTTCGATCGACGAGCCGAAGCAATTTCGACTCTGCCATCATCACCTCGCGCCGGACGATATCATTCTCGAACCCGGCGGCGCCGTGCGTTTTGTAGATTGCGGATCGCTTCAATTTTCACGCGCAGCCCGCGATCTTGCGGTGATGCGCAATTCGCTTTTCTTTGACGACGATGCGGCCTGGGACGATTTCATCCATCGATACTTCGCCCACTTCGATGAGGCTTTCCGCGTGGACTGCCGCAAAGAGATGCCGCTGTTCAACGCGCTGTATCGGCTGGGCAAGGTGAGGCGGAAGATCTATGCCGGCCCCGAAGGCGAAGAGGCGATCGAGCGCCTGCTTCAGGCGACGGGGCTGGATTGAGCGACGCTGAATTCGCGGATGATGGATCTATTATTCAGTCGGTCTGTCGCGCGCTGACGATAAGTTCCAGCAGATCGCTGACCTTCATGCCTGAATCGAGCGTGAGGACGGCATCGATCACGCGGGTCCGCGCGGCCTCTTCCATAATCTCTTCGGTCAGTGCGTTGAACTTTTCGACGACGCCCTCGCGGCCGAGCGGGCGTGTGGGATCGCCGAGGCAATTTTCGGCTTCCAATTCATGAACCGCGCCGTCGGCCAATTCGACCCGCAGCGCGAAAGGCCACTTGCCGGGGAATCGGCGGTCGATCTCAGGATCGGCGTGAACCTCGACCGTCTGCGCAAGGCGTCGCACTCGGGGGTCTGAAAGCCAGGGCTCGCGATGCTCGGCGCGGCCCGCCCGCCCCGCGATCAGGGCGATGGCCACCGCATACGGCAGACTGAATTGTGCCTCGACGCCGTCGCGAGGCGCGCGCTTGGCCTCGATGGGTCGTCCGACAAGACCGATGCCCGCCGAGGCGATTCCGATTTTGATTCGCCGGACCTC
>JAJFLK010000479.1 GCA_021772735.1 Candidatus Sumerlaeota bacterium
TGCTCAGGTTTCCCGCGCCCAGCGCACGCGTCTTCAAGTACGCGGGGCCCTTCTTCAGGCCGCGCACGACGGTTTCGTGCAGGTGCGTCGGGCTCTTGAAGCCCAGAGACAGGGAGAGTTTTTCACGAGCATCTGAATCCATCGATCCGTTTCTTCACTGAGTGTGACTCTGGCACGGCGAGTGCGAAGGACCCGTCGTTGGATCGGGCTCCCCGTTGCTCCACCATATGGCACGCCGCACGAGACGAATCATGAAGCGAACCGCAGCACGATCTTAATCAAGCCGTCGTCCCAAAACAAGACCCAGCGAACAACGCCCGGCACCTGTAGCGGGGGCGTCGGAGCGATTGCCCGGTGGATTTCGCGCGCGGTTCGTGAGAGAACGTACCTAACTATGATAGAAATTCGGCGGCGCGAGCGACAAAGCGCCGCGTAACTCTGTGGGAGGATGTCTAAGATGAAGAAAATGAAATCGAGAATTCGAACGAGCGTGAAAATGCTCATGAGTCTGGCGGGCATTGCGGTGATGATCGCGAGCGCAGCCAGTGCGTCCGCCCAGGGCGGGCCGGGCGGACGCGGCGGCCCCAGCCTGGAGCCAGAGAAGCAGGCGGCGGCCTGGAAGGTCCAGGCATCGACCATCGCAAAGTCGCTGCGCCTGGACGAAACCGAGACGAACCAGCTCGCCGAAGATTATAAGAAATCGCGGGTGAGTCACGACGAGGCCATGGCCAAACTGCGCGAAGAGTTGGGCGAGGGCGGCGGTTTCGCCAATATCCAGATGTACCTCGAACTAAGCGATAAGAGTCGCGGCGAACTCGGGGCGGTCCTTGGCGAATACCTCGAAGAGGAGCAGGTCGCAACGGCGCTCGAATCCCTGGGCGCGTTCAGCGGCGAATGGGACCGCATGACACATAAGCTCGGAACTTTTGGGCTCTCCAACGAGGACGTCTCCTCCGCACTGGACAGCCTGACGGCCTACATCGTCGCGACGACCAAGGCGCGCGAAGAGGCCATCGCGTCGTTCGATTTCCAGGTGATGCGGACGCTGCGCCAGGAAGCCAAGGAAGAGCTGGACGGCAAGCTGGCGCTGATTCTCTCCGAAACGCAGATGGAGGACTGGACCAAATCCACGACGCGTCGCCGGCGCGGCGGTCCGGGCGGTGGTGGTCCCGGTAGTGGTGGTCCCGGTAGTGGTGGACCCGGTAGTGGTGGACCAGGCGGTGGCGGTCCCGGTGGTGGTGGTGGACCTGGCCCCGACGGCGGTCGTCCCGGGCCTGGCTGATCCGTTCCGCAGCCAACGAAATATACGCTCTCAGCGTGGAATCGACGTGCGATTTCGGTCCTGGCTCGGCGCGCGCGTCGGCGTCGCGATGGGGGCGTTGCCTCAGCCCAATTGTCTCGCCGGGCGTGGTGTGATAGGATGGGCGTTGCTGCCATGCTCGAAGAAACCTCAGACCCATCACCTGTGCTAGATCCCGACGCGCTCGCGGGGCCATCCGCCGAACCGCGCGCCGATCGTCCGGACGAGGCCGTGCCCAATTCCGGCGACCTCACCGTGCTCCGGGCGTTGGACCTTGGGCAAATGCAAGAACTCGTCGCCGAGGGTGGATTTCCGGCATACCGCGCCAAACAGCTTTATGGCTGGGTCTTCGGCAAGGGGGTCGAGAGCCTGGACGAGATGAAGAACCTGCCGCGCTCGATGCGCGATTGGCTCGGCGCCCGCTCACGCATCGCGCCCTTGGAGATGATCGAGGCCAAAGGCGAAGAGAACGCCACGCGCAAGATCGCCTGGCGCCTGGACGATGGGAGCGTGATCGAAAGCGTCCTGATGCGAGACGAGGGCAAGGGCCGCACGGGTCTCTGCATTTCTTCGCAGGTCGGCTGCGCGGTCGGTTGCACGTTCTGCCTGACGGGATTCGGCGGCTTCGTTCGTCATTGCACGGTCGCCGAGATCATCGGCCAGGTGCTTGGCGTGCGCCGGCACCTGCTGGCTTTGGGCGAACGCATCCATTCGTTTGTCTTCATGGGCATGGGCGAACCGATGCTCAATCTTGGGGCCGTCATCGCTTCGATCCGGCTGATGACGGACACCGAGGGCATGGCGATCTCGCCCAGGCGCATCACGGTTTCGACCGCCGGCGTGGTTCAGGGAATCGAGGAATTCGGCCGGGCGGCCACCGGCGTGAATCTGGCCGTTTCTCTGAACGCCACGACCGATGATGTGCGAACTTCGATCATGCCCCTGAATTCGCGCTGGCCGATCGCCCGTCTACTGAAGGCCTGCCGGGATTTCCCGATGGCCACGCGCCGCAGAATCACAGTTGAGTATGTCTTGATGCGGGGGATAAATGATTCCGAGCAGGACGCCCGCCGCCTCGTCCGGCTGCTGGCGCCGCTGCGATGCAAGGTCAACCTGATCATGTTCAACCCGCACGAGGAACTTGATTTCCAGCCCGTCGAAGAATCGACGCTCGATCTTTTCATGAAGATTCTCTCGGGCGCTCATCTGACCGCCAGCGTGCGTTGGAGCAAGGGCCGGGAGATCGAGGCCGCATGCGGGCAGCTCGCGGCGCACCACTTCGGCGCGGCATCGGCATAAACGTCGGCCCAGGCCTCGTTGATACGGTCGGCGAAAGCGTCGGTATCGATGTCTCCCGAGCCTCATCGGACGTCCAGATATTAAATCGGAATCGTGGATAAACAAGAAGCCAGCCGCATGTTCGTGGAGATGGAGGCCCTTTATAAGGCAGGCCGCTATGAAGATGCGCTTGAAGCCGTGCAGCGCCTGGATCGCGAATTTCCTCATCGCAAGTCGATCATGTTTCCGCTCGCTGCCTGCCTGATGCGGGTCGAGCGCCTAGACGAAGCACGCAAGTTGTTCGAGCAACTCGTCGTCCAGCACAACGACGATCAATCCCGGCGAAAGCTCGCGCAGGTCGAGGTCAGGATCGCGAGGCGGGCGCGCGCCGAGGCGGTGAAAGCCGAGCGATCCAAGGCAAGAGCGGCTGGCGCTCCAGCAGCTGGAACCATCGATGCGTCTCCGGCGATAGAACTTGAGGACGACGTCGAAGATGATGCGATTGAAGTGAACGAAGCGGCAGAAATCGACCATTCTGCCGAAGACTTCGATCCGACACGAACGCAGCCCGCGCCCGCTGGTGGGGATACGAGCGGGATCGAACTCGCCGGGTCCGACACCGAATACGGGATGCCGGAAGCTGGCGCGAGAAAATCCGTCTTTGAAGAGGCGCGGCAGGGTAACGAGGCTGGGGCCGCGCCAGGCGAATCTGACTCGTCGGGCGCATTTGAGAATCTGGCTCGCGAAATTTCTGCCGATGTTCAATCCTCTGAGGTCGATGATATCTCGTCGTTCGCCTCGGGATTGGGTCTTCCGGATGACGAGGTCGATGGCTTCGGCGAAGTCACGGGCATCCCCTCGGGACTCTTCAGTAATTCCGCGACGCCGACTCCCGTGGCCGCTGCGGCAGGTCTCCCCAAGGCCCCAGGGGCGCCGCCGGCCGAGGATGTCGCGGTCCCACTGGAGGCAATCGGCGGGGAGCGCGCCGGGCATCACGAGGGCGAGGCACCTCACGCCCCCGAATCGGAACCCACGGTTCAGGGGCACTCCATAAGTTATCAAATCCGGGGCAATCCGGATTTCGGCGAGCTGACCTGCAAGCTTGACCCGGGGCAGACGGTCTATCTCGAATCGGGCGCCATGAGCCGGATGGGCAATGCGGTCCAGTTGAAGACAGTGATCCGGGGCGGGATCATAACCGCGCTGATCCGGAAATTTTTCGCCGGCGAATCGTTCTTCGTCGGCCAATACAGCAGCCCCCGCAGGCGCGCATCAGTGACGGCTTCGCCAAAGGCCCCCGGCACCGTGCTGCATCGAAAGATTGCCGCAGGCGAATCGTTCAACCTGGCCGGGGAGGCCTACCTTGCGAGCACGGAGAACGTAAAGATCCGCACGCGCTTCCACAGTTTGCGCGCGATTTTCTCAAGCCAGGGCGGGTTCTACATGAACTGCTCGGGCGAGGGCGATATTTTTTTCAACGGATTCGGCGGCGTCATCGAGAAGCGTGTCGACGGCGAATTGATCATCGACACGAACCATCTTGTGGCTTGGGATTCCCAGTTGAAATTCAAGATCACCGGCAGCGGTGGAATCACGGGCACGCTGTTCTCCGGTGAGGGTCTGGTCATGAAATTCAAAGGCAAAGGCGCGGTCCACGTTCAGACTCGGTCGCTCGGCGGAATGGCGGGGTGGCTCAAACCCGTGTTCCGGGCGACTCCGGGGCCGATCCGGGCAATTCTTGCGAGGATATTCGGATGAAGATCAAGACCCTCAATGATGGCGCGTTTGGTTCGGCGCTCGTGGCGCTGGAACCCGGGGAGAGATTCGTCTCCGAGGCCGGAGCCATGTATCGTGCCTCGGCGAACGTCAATATCAAGGTCACCACTCGGACCGGCAAGAAAGGCAAGGGTGGCCTGTTCAAAGGCCTCAAACGGGCGATGGCGGGCGAGAGCGTTTTTTTCTCGCACTACGAAACCGTCGACGGCCACAACGGTGAGGTCGGCATCGCCCCGGCCCTGCCCGGACGGGTTCATCTGATTCCGATGGACGGCGAGCAGACATGGCTCTGCACGGGGGGCAGTTACCTGGCTTCGGAAGCCACGCTCGATGTGGATACGAAGTTCCAGGGCTTGAAGGGACTGGTCAGCGGCGAGAACATGCTTTTCATTCAGGTTCGCGGCCACGGGCAATTGATGGTAAGCGCGTTCGGCCGGATCGTCGAACTTGAGGTTAAGCGCAAGCTGATCGTCGATACCGGCCACGTCGTCGCCTATACCGACGGTCTGAAGTATAAGCTCACCAAAGCCGGCGATTCCTGGCTGCATTCGTTCCTCGGCGGCGAGGGCGTCGTCATGCGCTTTGAGGGTGAGGGCAAGGTGCTGCTTCAATCTCACAACCCCAAAGAATTCGGTCGATCGCTCGGCCTGCTGCTGCCGGCCAGAGGCTAGGACGAATCCCATGGAATATCGAATCTTGTGTCCACCAAGCTACAGTGCGCTCGAAGTGGATCTGGAACCGGGCGAATCGATCGTTACCGAAGCGGGGTCGATGGCCTGGCGCGATACAAGCCTCAAATCGCGGACGCGCGCTCGCGGGGGCCTGTGGAGAAGCTTTACTCGGATGCTGGCGGGCGAATCTTTTTTTCAGAATATCTACAAGGCCCCGAAGCAGAAAGGCACCATCGGCTTTGCGCCGGGCGCGCCGGGCGATATCCGAGCCCTGGAACTCGACGGCTGCGAGGTGCTCATGGAGAAAGGCGCATACCTGGCCGCGACGCCCGAGATCGAAGTCCGGACGAAATTCGGCGGGATCTTCGGATTCTTGAAGGAAGGCATGTTCATCCTCAGATGCTCTGGAACCGGAACTCTCTTCTTCTGCTCTTGCGGGGACATCACGGAAATCGAAGTCAAAGGCGAGTATGTGATCGATAATGGATACGCGGTCGCCTGGGATCCGGAACTGAAGACACAAATCGTGCGCTCGAAGAAGATCGGAGCGGCCCTGCTCTCCGATCAGCTCATGATGAAATTCATTGGTAACGGCCGGCTTTGGATTCAGTCCAGAAGTCCCCGGGCCCTTGCCCGGTGGTCGATGGCTTACCGACCCAATACCGGACGCGGGATCGACCTCAAGAACCCGCTGACCTGGCTGAGATTTTTCGGGTAGAGATCGCCATGGATTCAAGTCCCACAGTCCTGATCACCGGCGCATCTTCGGGATTCGGCGAGGCCACGGCCAAACTGCTCGCCGCACGCGGGATGCGGGTTTACGGGACAAGCCGCCGCGCTCCGGCAGCAGGGAAACAGGTGGCGGATAATTTCATCATTGTGCAGCTCGACGTGCGCGATCCGGAGTCGGTCCGCCGTTGCGTGGCCACCGTCACGCAGGCCACCGGCAGGATTGATGTCCTGGTGAATAACGCCGGATATGCCCTGGCCGGCGCGGTCGAGGAAATCTCGATCGGAGAGGCCCAGGCTCAGTTCGACACCAATTTTTTCGGGGCAATGCGGATGATCCGTTCCGTCCTGCCGATCATGCGCGCCCAGGGCCTTGGCAGAATTATCAACATCACATCGCTCGTCGGACTTCTTGGCGTCCCGTTCCATGCCTATTACAGCGCCTCGAAGTTTGCTCTCGAAGGATTGGGCGAGTCTCTGAGGCATGAGGTCGCCGGCTTCGGCGTGCATGTCACGGCGATCGAGCCGGGGGACTTCAGGACCGGCGCGACCTCGGGCCGGCTCCAGGCCGCGGAGAGG